>NZ_JBRRDW010000035.1:0-48614 GCF_056759895.1 Stenotrophomonas sp. STEN038 | reverse complement strand
GCCATGCTCGGCAGCGGCCTTCCCGGGAATGCCCGTTGCCGAGCATGGCTCGGCACTACCCCTGCTCAGAATTCGAGCACCTCGCCATCGGCAGGAACCCGCAGGCGATCCGACAGTCCGGCCTCCCGCGCAGCCAGCGCCAACGCCGGCCGCCCCACCGGACAATGGCTCAACGCCTCCAGATGGTTGGCAACAACAAAGCCGTCGGCTATGCGCGTAAACGCCAGCGCGTCATCCAGCCCCATGATGATCTCGCCGCCAAGATCAAAGCGCGCGCCGCCTGCGGGGATCACGCAGACATCCGGTTGCTGCCTGCGCACGAAATCTTCGATGGCAGGGGTAAGCACGGTGTCGCCAGACAGATACAGGCGGGGCTCGCCGGGGATCTCAATCAGATAGCCCACACCATGCTCCATGAAGCGCCCGATCACACCGCGGCCATGCGTACAGCGCACAGTACGAATGCTTCCGTCCAGAAAAGGACTGGCGAGCTCATGCGCCTCGGGCAAGGTCTGCACATTCAAGCCGCGCGCCGCCAGATGCGCGGCGTCGTGCGGCGTGCAGATCACCGGAATTCCCCGCTCACGTAGCCAGCGCTTGCCTGCACGGTCCAGATGATCGAAGTGACCTTTCTGGCAGTGGGTAATCAAACAGTGGGTGACCGATTGCAGCGCCGACTCTGCTTCTGCTGGCAGATCCACCAGCGGGTTGCGCTGCAGACCTGCAAACAGGCGCAGCGGCGGCAGCACCGCCCTGCCCGCCAGCATCGGATCGACCAGGATCCGATGCGGACCGATTTCGACAATGATCGTGGCATTGCGGAGCTGCTGGATTTTCATGGTTTGGCCGGTAGAAAGAGGGCCCCATGGTGAGCCGGCGACGCCTGATCGATAATGGCAAGAAACACCATATTCCATTCAATCCCGGCCATGCCAAAGACCTGCCAGATCGGCCTCCTGCTCTATCCCGGCTGCATGCCTGCTGGCCTGCTTGGCTTCGCCGATCTACTGCATGCAGCCAATCGCCGCACCGGCAAGCCGCTGTTCCAAACCCGTTTCGTCGGTTTGAAAGCCGGGCCGGTCAACTGCAGCCAAGGCCTGGAAATGCTGGCCCATGGCAGCATCGACGACCCACTTCTCGACGCCGTGCTCGTCCCCGGATTCTGGGCCGAATCCGCAGCCGAGGTGGAAGCCACGCTGCACAACAACGCCGCACTGATACGGGCGCTTGCGCGGCTCCCCAAGCGCTCGCGGCTGTGGAGCTACTGCGTAGGCGTCAGCCTCGCTGCAGCCAGCGGGCGGCTGGACGGGCAAGCCGCCACCGCCACCTGGTGGTTGCTCGACAACTTGCGCCAGCGCCATCCGAAGATACGCTGGCAGGCAGAGAGCACCTGCATCCATGCAACGCGACACGCCACCGCAAGCGGCGTCAGCGGCTACCTGCCGATTGCGCAGCATCTGATCGAACAGACAGTCAGCCCCGCCATCCTGCAGGATCTGGTCAAGCTGATGGTGCTGCCAAGGCCGGCACAGACCCACGATGCCTTCCGGGCGCTGAGCCTCATCCAGCAATCCAGCACCTTGCTGCGCAAGCTGCATGCATCGGTTGAAGCATTGCCTGCAGATCAGCTGACCATGGACCGGCTTGCAGAACTACTGGGTATGTCCAGCCGCACGCTTGCACGCAAGGTAAAGGATGAAACGGGTTGCGCCGCCGCAACGTACTCGCGCCGCATCAAGCTCGCCCAGGTCGCCGAGCGCCTGACGCTCACCTCGACGCCGCTTTCAACAATCAGCAACGAACTGGGCTTCAGCAGCGACTCGAACCTGCGGCGCATGTTCAAGGAGCTGACCCGGCTCACGCCCATGCAGTACCGGCAGCGATTCTCGCGTCAGTGATGGCAACGAGCCGAGCGTGGCTCGGCACTACATCGCATCGCGCATGACTGATGCTTGCTCATCCTGTTGGTCGTTGGCCCACGACACAGGCGACCGTCAACACGCAATCCAAGCCAAACACGCAGCCCACTTATTTCGTGCCCGTCGCGTGGTCGCGCCGGAACAGCTCCCACTCTTCAATCTGGGTGCCATCGGCAAGGTGGCAGATGCCGTACTCATCACCCTCGCTGTTCTTCTTGATCTCGACCTTGCCGCCCTTCTTCACGCAATACTCGGATGCAGGATTGGCCATACCCACACGCGGCTGGGCAGCCTCTGTCTTCGCGTCATCTTTCGGCGCACAGCCCGCGACCGCAGCAGACAGCAGCAAAGTAGCTACACAAAGTACAAGGGATTTCATCGATGCTCTCCAGGGCGACTGCCATATTCTCGCCAGCAGACCAGCAAAAGATTGTGATGACGCTACGGCCTCACCACCAAACCGCGGGGGCGCCACATTCAAAGTCTCGCGCAAAAGCGTTGCACACGCTTTTCGGCTCTTGCGAGACCGCCAGAGCCTTGGGTTGCCAGACTGATCCCTGCTCCAACGGTCCGCCTACACATCAACGCCACCGGCAGGATTGCGCGTTACCTGCCGGTTTGAATCCCATCTGGCAGCCGGTAAAATCCGCCCTTTGGCGAAGGAGCAGAACATGCCCAAAGACACGCTGCTTCACGACATGCTGACCACCTTGGACAGGCTCATCACCGTCTTCTCCTCAGCCACCCCCGATGAGAAAGCCTGGCGCGAGGCGATCATCGAGATGCGCGAGATCCGCGCCTCATTGCCCGCATCTGCACTATTGGAAAGATTCGTGGGCAAGCGCATCAGGCAGTCTCTCGATATTCGCGGCTTGAGCCTCACCAATGGCCCAGCCACGCGAGCGCTCCTCGGCCCCAGCATCGTGGCGAACCTGACGCTGGCCAGGCAAGTCCTGGAAGGCTATCTGGGCAAGCCCTGAGGATAGAAGCCAGGTGCCAGCCACTCTTGGCGGCCCCTGACCTGAGCAGAAATCAGCGACGGGTTTACATCAATGCATTGAGACGACACTTCCACTGTTCTTCGGGATTTGACCGGCACAAGCATGCTTGAGCCAATATGCGCCTTTCGCCACGGATCAGAACCAGCCTCATTTCCAGTGCTCAGGCAACGCTTTTTCCCGGCTACTACGATCCGCCGCCCTACCCGACAGAGAAATCGTCAATGTCCGACCTTCCGCCTCTTCCCACTCTCGCGCTTGGACACTATCGCCATTTCAAAGGCGGCGAATACGAAGTCATCGGCCTCGCCCGGAGCAGCGAAACACTGGAAGCGCTGGTGCTCTACAAGCCCTTGTATGGCGACCTTGGCGTGTGGGCCCGACCCTATTCGATGTTCGTGGAGCAAGTGACGGTCGAAGGCGTGTCTCAGCCGAGGTTTGCCTACCAAGGCTGATAGTTGCCTGCAGGCGCGACCATTTCACGCGCAGCACTGTGCCAGAGCCGAAACGAATCACAACGAGACCGACCTGCGCAATGACAAGTTCAGAGGCAGCTGACGCTACCGATGTCCCCACTTCTTGAACGCAATCTCTGCCGTCTCAGCTCGTAATCTGCGCTCATTCCGTCGCGCCCATTCCTCGCATCCCGCCTTGCCCGTCTCGTAGCTCCGGCAGCTGCGCGGCGGATGCAGCACCGCTCCGCCAGGTGGCGGCAAGTGGTACGCGAGGTTCACGAACCACGATCCGTCCAGCCGCTCGACCAATCGGGATACGGCAATCTCGTTGACGTAAATCGCCGTCAGCTGGCTCTCGAAGTCTGCGACCTTCGCCCATTTGAAGTTGTCTGGAAGCATGGCCCAGCATGGCGCCATGGCGTCTCAAAGACTGGGATCTGAGACAGCAACGCCCTCAACCAAGTGATGCCGCCTTCAATGACTAATCAGCCCTGAACTCATCCGGCCAGAGTGGCTCTCGCTCGATCGGGCGGCTGATCTGGATGCGGGGGGCCTCGATTCTCGAACCCTGCCCAACTGGAACTGGAATTGGAACTGATCTTTCAGTAAGTGTGTACGCCGAAAGAGAGAACTGGCGAAGGACTCCTTTGCACTTGTCACCCCGTAACGAGTAACCCGAGCTGAGGTCGAACCTGATGGGTAGCGAGTACAGGCCATTCTGATCAGTGAGTGTCAGAGCTGGCCCGTAAGCTTGCGAATTCTGCAGCCAAGAGGCGCCCACCATTGCTCCAGCCAATGGCGCACCACTCGCATCGATGACCGAGCCAGAAATGACATAGAAGCGAGACTGGCATTTTGCCAGCCCCTCTGGAACAGCGACCACGAATAGAAGGAGTATCAGAAGTACTCGCATAGGACTAAACACCCAATGGCAGGATCTGTGGTCCGGTTATACCGACTACATCGGTTGTCCGCACCGCCTCATAACCTACCCCACCCTGCTTGAGACGGCCCGACCTCCGGGCTGCAAGGTCGAGCTACAAGATGACGGATCACCACTGGATGCACGTCGCACCCATATCCAGACATGCCCCAGCCCATCGGGCACCCCTGCTCATCATCCCGTAGCCACCTCGGCCGGCTCCTTCTCCTTGGTCGGATAGGTAAGCAGATAGAGCAGCACCAGGATGCCACCTACCGGCGCCAGACTGATCAGCTGCCACCACGGGTTGAGACCGGCGTCGCGCAGGCGCCGGGTGCAGGCCGCGATCCAGGGCAGCAACACCAGCAGCGAGGTGATTTCCAGCGCCCATTGGCCAATGGCCTCAGCAAACAGCTGGGCGAAGGCAAGCACCATCGCCACAGCCAGGGCGAACCACCAGAAGTCCGCCCGCGGGGTTGTGCCGGTGAACTCCAGGCCGCGCAGCACGCCGTCGCGCATTGCCTCCAGCGCTGGCTGACTGGGGGACGGATCACCCGTCAGCAGGCTTTCGGCAGGCACCTCGAAGACGGCAGCCAGTGCCCGCAAGGATTCCGTCGAGATCTTCGCGCCGGACTCCAGGCGCTGGATGGTCCTCAGGTTCAAACCGCTCAGATTGGCCAACTGCTCCTGCGACCATTGCCGGCCGGTGCGGAGCTCGCGAAGTCGGGCGCTGTTGATGTGCATGAAAGACCCCTTGAATCAGTTGTTTGGCTTACCGACATCATCCTGCCCTTCCCGGTTCTGGGTAACGACATCAGCCCGACACGGACAGGACACGAGCCCGACCTGGCACTGGCGGCCCTTGGCCTGGCCCGAGCATAGCGCCCTGCGAACCTTTGATTCATGTGTGGGGGATTCATCCTGAGGGCAGCCCGCAGCGGATGGATTGGAGGCCGGAGACGGCCAATCGCCGCTCCACGGCATCCAGTCCGCGCGACGACCTGGCACCATCCCGGCATGCCCAAAGCGCTGCGGCAAACAGCCGGCACCGGCGTCTCATTGCCGAAGCAGCAAACACCTGGCAACAAAACGAAAAAGGGCTCGCGACATAAGCCGCAAGCCCTTCATCCGAAGCAAGTAATTGGTCGGGACGGCCGGATTTGAACCGACGACCCTCTGCCCCCCAGGCAGATGCGCTACCAGGCTGCGCTACGCCCCGATCGTTACTGCTTTCGCCTTGCGGCGAGCCGGTGATTATACCGGTTTTCACACAAAAAAGTTCAGCGGCGGAGCAGTTGCAGTACTTCTTCCAGCTCCATGCGCACCTGCTTGATGATCTGGTTGCTCAGCGCCGACTCTTCGCGGGCGCCCTCGCCTTCCAGTCGCAGGCGGGCGCCACCGATGGTGTAGCCCTGTTCGTACAGCAGGCCACGGATCTGCCGGACCATCAGCACGTCATGGCGCTGATAGTAACGACGGTTGCCACGGCGCTTGCCTGGCTCAAGGCTGGGAAACTCGGTTTCCCAGTAGCGCAGCACGTGCGGCTTGACGTCGCATAGCTCGCTCACTTCACCAATGGTGAAGTAACGCTTGGCCGGAATCGGCGGAAGTTCGCGGTTACTGCCCGGATCCAGCATATGCCTCCACCCGCTCCTTGAGCTTCTGGCCCGGACGGAAGGTGACTACCGTACGGGCGGAAATCGGAATTTCCTCGCCGGTCTTGGGGTTGCGACCCGGGCGCTGGTTCTTGCGCCGCAGATCGAAATTGCCGAAGCCCGACAGCTTCACTTGACGTCCCTGTTCCAATGCATCGCGCAACACATCGAAAAACGCGTCGACAAATTCCTTGGCCTCACGCTTGTTCAGACCGACTTCGTCGAACAACCGATCCGCCATCTCCGCCTTGGTCAATGCCATGCCTGCTCCCTGTATCCCGCCTCAGCCACGGATCTTTGCGCCGTGCCCATGATCAATCGCCGTCACCACGTCGGTGACTACGGCTTCCACGTCACGGTCCGTCAATGTGCGCGACTTGTCCTGCAAAATCAAGCCCATAGCCAAACTCTTGAAACCCGGCTCGACGCCCTGGCCGACATAACGGTCGAACAGCGCGACTTCACGCAGCAGTTCGCCGGCAGCAGCCCGGATGGTTGACGACAGCTCAGCCCAGCTGACCGATTCAGCTACGACCACGGCCAGATCCCGGCGGACCGCCGGGAAGCGCGACAATTCGCTCGAACGTGGCAGCGAACGCGCAGCCAGCGGGGCCAGATCCAGCTCGAATGCGTAGACATCAGCATCCACTTCCATGGCCTTGGTCAGGCGCGGGTGCAGCTGGCCGATCCAGCCGATGCACTCGCCATCACGCCAGATGTCCGCCGAACGGGCCGGGTGCGCATACGGGCGCTGCGAAGCACGGAATTCCAGCGTGGCGCCAGAGGCTGCAGCCAGCGATTCCAGATCACCCTTGAGGTCATGGAAATCGACCTTGCGCGCCTTTTCGCCCCACTGCAGGGTGGCAGCGTCGCCGCACACGGCAGCCGCAATGCGCACGGTTTCCTTGGGCGCGGGCTTGCCCTCGCCGGCCTGCGCAGCGAACACGCGGCCGATTTCGAACAGGCGCACGCGCCCAGCCTGACGAGCGACGTTGCGACCCAGCGTTGCCACCAGACCCGGCAGCAGCAGCGGTCGCATCACCGCCAGCTCCGCCGAGAGCGGGTTAGCCAGCGCAACCAGGCCTTCGTTCTGCTGCCACTGCTTCAGCAGTTCGGCATCAACGAAGGCAAAGTTGATGGTTTCCAGCATTTCGCGGGCCACCAGCTGGCGGCGCACACTGAGGTCATCCAGGCGGGTTTCGCTGGGCATGGCGATGCGTGCAGCGCCGCCCGGCAAGGTGGTCGGGATCGACTCGTAGCCATGGATACGGGCCAGTTCCTCGATCAGATCTTCTTCGATGGCGATATCGAAGCGACGGCTCGGACCGGTAACGTTCCAACCATCGGCAACAGCCTCGACCTGCATGCCAAGCGCGCGCAGGATGCGCTCGACTTCAGCGTCTTCAATCTGGATGCCGAGCACGCGCACGATGCGGGCGCGACGCAGCAGGATCTTGGCGGCGATCGGCAGGTCGGCTTCGCGCACGGCTTCGGTGACCGGCGCCGGCGTACCACCAGCCAGTTCCATTACCAACATGGTGGCGTATTCGATGGCGGTACGCGGCAGCTGCGGATCGACGCCACGTTCGAAGCGGTGACCGGCATCGGTGTGCAGGCCGAGCTTGCGGCCGCGGCCCATGATCGCCGCCGGGGCGAAATGAGCAGCCTCCAGGAAGACATTGCTGGTCGCATCGGTGACGCGGGTATCGAAGCCGCCCATCAGGCCAGCCAGGCCGACCGGACGGTCGGCATCGGTGACCACCAGGAAGCTGTCGTCCAACGCCGCGTCGCGGCCGTCGAGCAGCTTGAGGCTTTCACCGGCACGCGAGCGGCGCACGGCAATCGGCCCCTTCAGCGTATCCAGGTCATAAGCGTGCATCGGCTGACCGAGCTCCAGCATCACGTACTGGGTGATGTCGACCAACAGCGACACCGGGCGCACGCCACTACGGCGCAGGCGCTCGGCCATCCACAACGGTGTGGTCGCGGCGGCATTGACGCCTTCGATCACGCGGCCGAGATAACGCGGTGCTTCGGCACCGGCGTCGAGCTGGATGCTCAGCTCATGCGCGCCCTGTGCCGGTACCGCATCAGCGGCAAACGGCTTCACTTCGCTGCGGGTAGCTGCGGCGACGTCGAACGCAATGCCACGCACACTGAAGCAATCGGCGCGGTTCGGGGTCAGCTTGATCTCGATGCTGGAATCTGGCAGGCCGAGGTACTCAACCAGCGTGGTGCCGACCGGTGCGTCGTCCGGCAGTTCCAGCAGGCCGGAGGCATCGTTGTCCAGGCCCAGCTCCTTGGCCGAACACAGCATGCCGTTGGATTCCACGCCGCGCAGCTTGGCCGGCTTGATCTTCAGCTCGCCGATCTGCGCGCCAACCATTGCCAGCGGCGCGACTAGACCCGGGCGCGCATTCGGCGCGCCGCAGACGATCTGCAGCAGTTCGGCCTGGCCTGCATCGACCTTGCAGATCTGCAGACGGTCGGCTTCCGGATGGCGGGTAGCTTCGACGATGCGCGCAACCACCACGTTGTCCAGGCCTGCGCCCAGCGCAGTGACTTCTTCGACTTCCAGACCGATGGCAGTCAACACGGCGCTGAGTTCGTCGCGCGAGGCGGTGGTCGGTACGTGGCTGCGCAGCCAGCTTTCAGAGAATTTCATTTGTTTACCTTGATGGGAGGCGGGCCTCCCGTTGCGGTTTCTTTTGTTGATGCCCAGCGCTTTGCGCCTGGGGCTGGTCAACGTTCAGGAGCTGCCGAGCGTGGCTCGGCACTACACAGCTCGCCTTAGGCGAACTGCTTGAGGAAGCGGACGTCGTTTTCGAAGAAGGCGCGCAGGTCGTTGACGCCATAACGCAGCATCGCGAAACGCTCCACGCCCAGGCCGAAGGCGAAGCCGGTGTAGCGCTCCGGATCGATGCCCACCGACTTCAACACGTTCGGATGGACCATGCCGCAGCCCAGCACTTCCAGCCAGCGGGTGCTGCCATCGGGCTGCTGCCAGGCGATGTCCACTTCCGCACCCGGCTCCACGAACGGGAAGTAGCTCGGGCGGAAACGCATTTCGAAATCACGCTCGAAGAAGGCGCGCACGAACTCGGACAGGGTGCCCTTGAGGTCGGCGAAATTGGAGTGTTCGTCCACCAGCAGGCCTTCAACCTGATGGAACATCGGCGAATGGGTCTGGTCGCTGTCGCTGCGGTACACCTTGCCGGCCGCGATCATGCGCAGCGGCGGCTTGTGGTCGCCCATGTAGCGCACCTGCACACCGGAGGTATGCGTGCGCAGCAGGCGGCCATCGCCGAAGTAGAAGGTGTCGTGCATGGCGCGCGCCGGGTGGTGCGGCGGGAAGTTCAGCGCCTCGAAGTTGTGCCAGTCGTCTTCGATTTCAGGGCCTTCGGACAGTTCGTAACCGAGGCGGGCGAAGATTTCGGTGATGCGCTCCAGGGTGCGCGTGACCGGGTGCAGGCCGCCGCGTTCGCCATGGCGGCCCGGCAGGGTGACATCGATGCTTTCAGAGGCCAGGCGTGCATCCAGCGCGGCGTTTTCCAGCAGCGTCTTGCGCTCACCCAACGCGGAGGACACGGCGTCGCGCGCGATGTTGATCGCCTCGCCCGCTGCCTTGCGCTCGTCGGCCGGCAATGCGCCAAGCTGCTTGAGCTGGGCAGTGATGCTGCCACTCTTGCCCAACAGCGAAACACGCAGGTTTTCCAGGGTTTCCGGGCTCTGCGCCGCGGCCACATCGGCCAGCGCCTGCGCGGTCAAGAATTGGATGTCACTCATGGGATCGACGAAACCTCTGGCCGGCTTGCCTACGCGGTACGCGCCGGGCCGACCCCCGTCGCCACCAGTGGCTGACCGCCGCGCAACCATCGGCAGCGGCAACCAGCACAAAAAAGAATGGGGAAGGACTTGCGCCCTTCCCCATGCATTGTCTCACCACAGCCGCTGCGCGTGAACGCTACAACTGCTGCAGGAAGAACTTATGCCGCCAGTGCGCCCTTGGCCTTTTCTGCCAGAGCGGCAAAACCGGCTGCGTCGTGCACGGCGATATCAGCCAGAACCTTACGGTCCAGGGTGATACCAGCCTTCAGCAGGCCGTTCATGAAACGGCTGTAGCTCAGGCCGTTGATGCGGGCAGCCGCATTGATGCGGGTGATCCACAGCGAACGGAAATTGCGCTTCTTCTGCTTACGGCCAATGTAGGCGTACTGCTGTGCCTTGATGACTGCCTGCTTGGCAACGCGGAAGACCTTTCGACGGGCGTTGTAATAGCCCTTGGCGAGATCCAATACTTTCTTGTGGCGGCGGCGCGCCTGCACACCACGCTTTACTCGTGCCATGGTTCAGTCCTCAGAGGTAGGGAAGCATACGGTCCAGACGGCCTGCGTCTTCTGCGCGGACGTGATTCGTCTGACGCAGGTTACGCTTCCGCTTGGTCGCTTTCTTCGTGAGGATGTGGCTACGGTTGGCGTGACCGCACTTGTACTTGCCGGAGGCGGTCTTGCGGAAACGCTTGGCCGCCGCCCGGTTGGTCTTGATCTTGGGCATTGCTATGTCCTTGATGGTCTCTTTACTGACTGGGCGGTGGGTTGACCCACACTTTCCATCCTTGCCCTTGTCTGTCAAAAGCCCGCGCTCCCACTGGAGGCAGGCAGGTCCTGGGTGAAGCAAACAACAAACCCGGCGAACCGGGCCGCCCATTATGCCTCGCGCACCAGCCACTTGCAAACTGCAAGCGGGCCGGCACCCAAATCAGCTGAACAGGCATGCAAACAGGGAGGTAGCCGAAGCCCCTCCCTGTTCAGCAAAGCAGCAGGCCCGGGGGCCGACGGCTTACTTCTTCTTCGGCGCGATCATCATGACCATCTGCCGGCCTTCCAGGCGCGGACGGGACTCGATCACGATATCCTCACCCAGATCAGCCTCGATCCGGTTGGCCATTTCACGACCCAGTTCCTGATGGCTCATTTCGCGGCCACGGAAGCGGATGTTGACCTTGATCTTGTCGCCCTCTTCGAGGAAACCGCGCATCTTGCGCAGCTTGATCTGGTAGTCGCCCTCGTCCGTGACCGGACGGAACTTCACTTCCTTGATCTCGACCTGCTTGGTCTTCTTCTTGGCCTCGTTGGCCTTCTTCTGCGCTTCGAACTTGAACTTGCCGAAATCCATGATCTTGCAGACCGGCGGATCGGCCTGCGGCTGGATTTCAACCAGGTCCAGGCCTTCATCTTCGGCCATGGACAGCGCTTCGTCGCGCGACAACACGCCAATCATTTCACCGTCACTGCCGATCACGCGTACGCGCGGCACCCGGATTTCCTGATTACGGCGGTTCTGTTTGTTGTCAGGGATACTGATATTGCAATCTCCAAGTGGATTAGTACCGGCCCTGCGGAGTGTCCGCCGGGGCCGGAGCCCTACTTACTTCAATGTTTCAATTCTGCCTGCAGCCGTTCGACGAAGGCCTGAACCGACATCGAACCAAGGTCTTCACCGGACCGCGTGCGCACGGCCACGGCCCCGTTTTCCTTCTCGCGGTCACCAATGACCAGCAGGTACGGTACGCGCTGCAGCGTATGCTCGCGAATCTTATAGCCGATCTTCTCGTTGCGCAAATCGGCGTCAACCCGGAAGCCTTGATTTGCAAGGCTTTTGCGAACTTCCTCGACGTAATCGGCCTGGGCGTCGGTGATATTGGCCACCATCACCTGCACCGGCGCCAGCCAGGTCGGGAACGAACCGGCGTGCTGCTCGATCAGAATGCCCAGGAAACGCTCCATCGAGCCCACAATCGCCCGGTGCAGCATCACCGGATGGCGCTTCTGGCTGTTCTCGTCGACGTATTCAGCGCCGAGGCGGCCCGGCATCATGAAGTCGACCTGCATGGTGCCCAGCTGCCAGGTGCGGCCGATGGCGTCCTTCAAGTGGTACTCGATCTTCGGGCCGTAGAACGCGCCCTCGCCCGGCAGCTCCTGCCATTCGACGCCGCAGCTGGACAGCGCGGTGCGCAGCGCACCTTCGGCCTTGTCCCAGGTCTCGTCGTCACCCAGACGTGATTCCGGACGCAGCGCGATCTTGATCTGGATTTCCTCGAAACCGAACGCCTTGTACACCGCCAGCGCCTGCTGGTGGAAGGCCGTCACTTCGGCTTCAACCTGGCTCTCGGTGCAGAAGATGTGGCCATCGTCCTGGGTGAAACCACGCACGCGCAGGATGCCGTGCAGCGCGCCGGACGGCTCGTTGCGATGGCAGGCACCGAACTCACCGTAGCGGATCGGCAGGTCGCGGTAGCTGTGCAGACCCTGGTTGAACAACTGCACGTGACCCGGGCAGTTCATCGGCTTCAGCGCGTAGGTGCGCTTCTCCGATTCGGTGAAGAACATGTTGTCCTGGTAGTTGTCCCAGTGACCGGACTTCTTCCACAGGCTGACGTCGAG
Organism: Stenotrophomonas sp. STEN038; assembly: GCF_056759895.1. Classification (NCBI taxonomy): domain Bacteria; kingdom Pseudomonadati; phylum Pseudomonadota; class Gammaproteobacteria; order Lysobacterales; family Lysobacteraceae; genus Stenotrophomonas; species Stenotrophomonas sp. STEN038. Next base: position 36,222 of record NZ_JBRRDW010000035.1, on the reverse strand, counting down.
GATCTGCGGGCAACGCACTTCGCCGTAACCACTTTCGCGGTAGACATTGCGCATGTACTGCTCGACAACCTGCCAGATCGACCAGCCCTTCGGGTGCCAGAACACCAGGCCCGGCGCCTCTTCCTGCAGATGGAACAGATCCTGCTGCTTGCCGATGCGGCGGTGGTCGCGCATTTCAGCTTCTTCGATGCGCTTGATGTAGGCCTCGAGCTGCTTCTTGTCGGCCCATGCGGTGCCGTAGATGCGCTGAAGCTGCTCGTTCTTGGCATCGCCGCGCCAGTACGCACCAGAGATGCGCATCAGCTTGAAGGACTTCAGGAAACGCGTGTTCGGCACGTGCGGACCACGGCACATGTCCACGTATTCCTGGTGGTAGTACATGCCCATCGCAGTGATGTCATCGGACATGTCTTCGATCAGGCGCAGCTTGTAGTCCTCGCCACGCGCCTTGAAGATCTCGACCACTTCCGCGCGCGGCGTGACCTTCTTGATCACGTCGTAATCCTGGGCGATCAGCTCGCCCATGCGCTTCTCGATCGCCGCCATGTCTTCCGGCGTGAACGGGCGCTCGTTGTAGATGTCGTAGTAGAAGCCTTCAGCGATGACCGGGCCGATCACCATCTTGGCTTCCGGGTACAGCTGCTTCACGGCATGGCCGACCAGGTGAGCGCAGGAATGGCGGATGATCTCCACGCCCTCCTCGTCCTTGGCGGTGATGATGCGCAGCGAAGCGTCGTGATCGATCACGTCACTGGCATCGACCTGCACGCCATCCACGGCGCCGGCAATGGTGGCCTTGGCCAGACCCGCACCAATGGACTGGGCAACGTCCATGACGCTGACCGGGTTTTCGAACTGACGGACGCTGCCGTCTGGGAGAGTGATGTTGATCATGGGGTTCACCAAAGGTCACGACCCGCCGGGCGGGCTGGAAACAACGCCAACAGGCGCGGCTTCACGGGATTCACGGAATTCTGGGCAATAAAAAAGCGCCACGACGGCGCCTGCATCAGGGCGGTGGCGGGAGATCAGCAGTGGGCGATGGTAGTGCTCATGTCACACGCTCGGCCGGCGCTTTGCGCGGGCCACCTCGATTGCCGAAGGGATTGTTGGGGAGATAGTAAACCAATCGGGGCAAACCTGCTCTGGGGCTTTCCGCGCCGCACCCAGCCCTCAGCACCAGAAGCCTGAACCCCGGCCTCCGCAACCGGACTTCGCCGGAACCAAGGCCCCCAGCCACGCCGGTCAAGCAACCTCGCACCACCCCAAAAGCCAGGAAAAATCTGTGAAACCAGCAACCACGGGAAGGCCCCGATAGCCGTCTGCCGTCAACAACCGACGGCCCAGCGGCTCAACCCCATCGAAGCAACCGAACATCCACGGATCCTCAATGCCCGGCCACATCCGGCTGCCGCTGAGCCCCGCCGAAAACCGGAAGATTCTTGCTCACGCAGTGAATGCCGCCACCACCAGCGGCGATCGGGTCGATATTGATCTGGACGATCTCCCGCCCCGGATACAGCGACTCCAGCAAGTCCCTGCAACGCGCATCCGCCTCGGCATCGCCGAACTCTGGCGCGATGACCGCACCATTGATCGGCAGGAAGTTGATGTATCCAGCAGCGTAGTCAGCCTCCCGCGTGTAGACGTTGTCACGCGGCGCCTCGGGCGGCGACAGCGTGTGCACCTGCAGACGTCGCCCATCAGCGTCGGTCGCCGCCCGGAGTATTTCCAGGTGCCGACGCGTAACCGCAAAATCATAGGACTCCGGATCGTTGTCGAGGTTGGCGATAACGACACCCGGCGACGCGAAGCGCGCATAGAAATCAACATGGGCATCGGTGATGTCCTGCCCCTTGATTCCCGGCAACCAGATGATCTTGCGCAGGCCAAGCAGCGACTTCAGCTCCGCTTCGATCTGCGCCCTGCTCATGCCCGGGTTGCGGTTGTCGTTGACCCAGCAACTCTCGGTCATGATCGCCGTGCCATCACCGTCCACCTCGATGCCACCACCTTCGCCGGTGAGCCGACTGCGCATATAGCGCGCCCGAAGGTCCGCGCTCAGTGCCTTCGCCACAGCGGTATCGCCTGCGAAGGCCTGCTTGCGCCCCCAGCCATTGAAGTTGAAATCAACCAGCCCGAGCTGCGCATCGCGCCCGAGCACAAAACAACCGCCGTAATCGCGCACCCAGATGTCATCGAGCGGCATCGGCATGTAGCGGATGTTGGCATTTCCGCAGGCACGCCGCGCCTCAGCCTCCTGCGCCTCCCGGCACAGAATGGTGACCGGCTGATAGCGGGAAATTGTCCTGGCAAGCAGGGCAACCGTCCTGTTCACAGGGGCGGCCCAGTCACGCCAGACAGCCTTGGATGCGGCATAGGCAAGAAATACACGCTCCTGCGGCACCTCCTCCGCCGGCAAGCGCCAGCCCTGCCCCGCTGCTGCATCCAACGGCACGCACAAGCCACTCTTGATGGATGCCGCCGCGCCAAGGCCAACGGAGAGCTGCGCAAGAAATTGCCTACGATTCAACATCACATCACCTCAAGGATAGGCGGCGATTTCATCAGACAGTCGGCAGGCACAGGTGAACCGGGCGCTACCGACGCAGAAGGCGCCAGCAGAACCCGTATTCCACAGAACAAGCGGATAGTCGCGCCCAGCTGATGAAGGCGCTGTCGCGAGCGACGGCGGGCGGAACTCCCTCACGACACCAGCCACAGGCGAAACCCGCCCAGCACCACACCAAGCGTGCCCAGCCATGACCATCAACGAACAAATTCGGGTCGCCACGGAAGCCTCCGGGCAAACAAGGCGAAACGCGAAGCCCAGAGGCCTGATTCGCTCTTCAAGTGATTCCACCGAAACCGCTGCGTCGGGTTTCAAGTGGTGGGCGGTACAGGGTTCGAACCTGTGACCCCTACCATGTCAAGGTAGTGCTCTACCGCTGAGCTAACCGCCCGTTTGAAGCCTTTCCACGTCGCAAGGGCCGAATCAGCCATACCGCAACGCATAACATCACCTGGAAACAAAAAACCCGGCCGGCGCCGGGCTTTCGTGGCCACTTCCCGAGGAAGTGGTGGGCGGTACAGGGTTCGAACCTGTGACCCCTACCATGTCAAGGTAGTGCTCTACCGCTGAGCTAACCGCCCGTCTCAGCAACAATTTCTTCGCTGCGAGGGCGCGTATCTTAACCCTGCTCTTCACGAAGAACAACCGTTTTCGCGAAAAATTTCACATCGAGCCACTTCAGCCCAGATTCGCCTCCTTCAGGCGATGAATCTGGTCGCGGATACGTGCGGCATCCTCGAACTCCAGGTCGCGGGCATGCTGGTACATCGTCTGCTCCAGCTCCTTGAGGCGGGCGGCGAGCTTGGCCGGCTCCAGCGGCAGGTAATCCGCCTCGGGCTCAGCGACGCGCCGCCCCTTGCCCTTCGCACTGGACTTGGGCGAGCTTTCCTCATGCGCACCTTCCAGGATGTCGACGATGGGCCGCATCACCGACTGTGGCACGATGCCGTGCGCCTCGTTGTACTCCACCTGCTTCTGCCGGCGACGGTCGGTCTCGTCGATGGCCGCCTGCATCGAGCGGGTCATCTTGTCGGCATACAGGATGGCCTTGCCGCGCACATTGCGCGCCGCACGACCGATGGTCTGGATCAGCGAGCCGGTTGAGCGCAGGAAGCCTTCCTTGTCGGCATCGAGGATCGCAACCAGCGACACCTCGGGCATGTCCAGGCCTTCGCGCAGCAGGTTGATGCCGACCAGCACATCGAACTTGCCAAGACGCAGATCGCGGATGATTTCCACGCGTTCGACCGTATCCACGTCCGAGTGCAGGTAGCGCACGCGGATGCCGTGCTCACTCAGGTACTCCGTAAGGTTCTCGGCCATGCGCTTGGTCAATGTGGTGACCAGCACGCGGTCACCCATCTTGATGCGCTCAGTCGCCTGCGACATCAGGTCATCAACCTGGGTACCGACCGGGCGGATCTCCACCTGCGGATCGATCAGGCCGGTCGGGCGCACCACCAACTCGGTGATGTCGTTGCCCGACTCGCGCAACTCGTACGGACCCGGCGTTGCCGACACATAGATGGCGCGCGGCGACCGCGCCTCCCACTCCTCGAAACGCAGCGGACGGTTATCCAGCGCCGACGGCAGACGGAAGCCGAATTCGACCAGCGTCTCCTTGCGCGAACGGTCGCCCTTGTACATCGCGCCGATCTGCGGAATGGTCACGTGCGACTCATCGATGACCAGCAATGCATCCGGCGGCAGGTAATCGAACAGGGTCGGCGGCGGATCGCCGGCCGCCTTGCCGGTAAGGTGCCGCGAGTAGTTCTCGATGCCGTTGCAGTAGCCGACCTCGGCCATCATTTCCAGATCGTACTGGGTGCGCTGCGCCAGACGCTGCGCTTCGACCAGCTTGTTCTGCGCGTACAGCTGCTCCAGCCGCTCCTTCAGCTCGACCTTGATGGTCTCAACCGCCGCCAGCACACGCTCACGCGTGGTCGCGTAGTGGGTCTTCGGATAGATGGTGTAGCGCTGCATCTTGCGCAGGCTTTCGCCGGTCAGCGGGTCGAACATGCTCAGCTGCTCGATATCACCATCGAACAGCTCAATGCGCAGTGCCTCGCTGTCCAGCTCGGCCGGGAACACATCGATCACCTCACCGCGTACGCGGAAGGTGCCTCGCTGCAGTTCGTACTCGTTGCGGGTGTATTGCAACTGGGTCAGGTGCTTGATGAGATCGCGCTGATCGATACGCTCACCCTTGGACAGGATCAGGCGCAGCGACAGATAGTCTTCCGGCGCACCGAGGCCATAGATGGCCGACACCGTCGCCACCACGATCGCATCCGGCCGCGACAACAGTGTCTTGGTTGCCGCCAGACGCATCTGCTCGATGTGTTCGTTGATCGAACTATCCTTCTCGATGAAGGTGTCCGACGAAGGCACATAGGCCTCGGGCTGGTAGTAGTCGTAATAGCTTACGAAGTACTCCACCGCGTTGTTCGGGAAGAACGCCTTGAACTCGCCGTACAACTGCGCGGCCAGGGTCTTGTTCGGCGCCATCACCAGTGTCGGGCGCTGCACCTGCTGAATCACATTGGCGACGGTGTAGGTCTTGCCCGAGCCGGTCACACCGAGCAGCGTCTGCTTGGCGATACCCGCCTCGAAGTTGGCCACCAGCTTTTCGATGGCAGCCGGCTGGTCGCCGGCGGGCGAATACGGCGATACGAGCTGGAAACTGTCGGACATGGCGAGTAGGACCTGCGTGGACTACCCAGTATAGCCAGCCCTGAGAAGACGACGCCGCAAGGGCTAACCCCATGTTCAGCCACTCTCTCCAGCGACACCGCTGCTGCGAGGCTTTGGCGAGCATCGCTGTTCCCAGCCCGGATACCAGGCCCATGCCAGCCTCCCGCCCAGACCGCCAGCATCACCCAGTTGCGCGCCAATACGGCGTCAGCATGGTCGAACTGCTCGTCTGCATCTGCGTGGCCGCGACGCTTGTCGGGGTGGCGGCCCCACAATTTGCACACTTACTCGAGCGCAATCGCGCGGTCGCCGCCAGCAACGCCGTGATGGCACAGCTCTACCTGGCCAGGACAACAGCAGTGAACCGACGCACTGCAACCGTGCTCTGCCCGTCCAGCAACGGCGTTCACTGCAGCAGTGGCGCCGATTGGTCGAAGAACTGGCTGATATTTCTTGACGGTGACGGCAACGGCCGCCCCGACGCAGCGACCGACATCATTCGCGCAGACCCACAACCGGTCCCTGGCCTGCAACTAGTCAGCACTACAGGAAGAACCCGTATCCGTTATCTCGCAGACGGCCGCAGCACCGGCTCCAACCTCACGCTAACCATCTGCAGCGAGAGCGGCGCCCCGCTCAGCAAAGTGGTAGTCAACAACGCGGGGCGCGCACGCAGCCAGCGTGGCGGCAATGTCGACAGCTGCGCCAAGTAGCCCGAAGGTGTTGCAACAATCTTCAGGGCTAAGTAGAATGCGCCTCCCCGCCCGAATAGCTCAGCCGGTTAGAGCACTTGACTGTTAATCAGGGGGTCGTTGGTTCGAGTCCAACTTCGGGCGCCAGATATCAAGGCCTGCGAGCAATCGCAGGCCTTTTCTGTATCTGGCGTCAATCCGCCATCGAGCAAGCAAGCTCCCAATAAAACAATGCCGGGCAGAGCCCGGCATTGCTGAAGAACTTCAATCTTCCGGACAACTCAGAAACACTTGGCAGCACCGGTGGAGCCAGCGCTTCCCGTCACGCCACGAACTCCTGCCTGGTCAAGGCTGAGCTCTCCACACAACGTGTCCTTCGTGGCCTGCGCCCCCTTGGGGGTAGCAACCAAGCTGAAACTTCCCGCAGCGGCATTGCCTGACAAGCCGATCGTATAGTGGTCAGCAAGTTCCTGATCACAACCAGTTGCTGGTGGTACCGCGCCCGAATAGCCCGCCGCCGGATGCGAGGTGTAATAGCGCTCCATGAATTGCGCCTTCTCCAACATGCACCCCGCAGCAGCAACGCGCCGCGACTTGACCACATGCTCGATATAGCTGGGATAGGCCACCGCGGCCAGTATGCCGATGATCGCCACCGCGATCATCAGCTCGATCAGCGTGAAACCCTTCTGATTGGACATTTTCATTTCCCCATTCACTCCGGCAGGATCTCGCGCCAACTGATACGACTCGGCAGGCCACCGGTAGGCGGGTTGATCGCATCACTCTTGGTGCCACTACTCAGTTCACTTGGCCCAGTACCAGTACCCACGGTCACCAGCGTATCGGTGAGATTGACCTCGGTCGGCATGCCGCCTTTCACTCCCACGGAGCCGATCACACCGGTGTTGCCGTCCTTGTCAGTCAATCCCGTCGGATCAGCGAAATAGCCGCCGCTCTTGGGGCTGGTACCGGTAAACAGATTGATGGCGTTGACGAAGCCCTTTCCGCTCGCGCCACTGCAATCCACGCCAGTCGCGGGGATCACCGAGGTCAGATACATCGCCGAGCCATAGATCGTCGGCCCACTGCTCACCCGCTCGGGAACCGGCAGATCGATGTACCAGCCCTGCTTGCCACCACTCAGTACCGAGTAGGACTCAAAGCCACGCGCATCCTGGCCGTCCTTGGTCTTGCCGGAGAACGGAATGGTCCGTCGCTCCAGTTCCGCGCGCCCGGCGATGGTCGTGTTGGTATCAACGATTCCGTAGATGCTCTGAACCTGCGAGACAACGCCGTCACCGGGAACGTCGCCATTGGAGATGAAACGACCAGTACCAAACCCGACAAACACCTTGCCGGACGTATCACGCCCCACGCCCAAGCCTCCGGTGATCGCCTGCGGCTTTGCCGCCGTTGCCGAATCAACAGCCTGGAACAGCTTCACTGCGGCGCCAGGATCGACGCCCTCGAAGTTCCAGCGCCAGATATTGCCCTTCAGATCACCACCGTAAACCACATCGATCTTGCCGTCACCATTCAGGTCGGCCATACCGGTAGACATCAGGCCATTGCCACCAGCCGCATCGGCAACCAGTTTATGCGTCCTTTCCACGGAACCACTGGACGACAATTCATAGGCATACAGCGTCGCTGATCCATTGGCGCTGTCGATGCCGTTGGGCACCAACGCATATGTTTTGCCTGCATTGCCCTTCCGGATGCGCACCGCACCGAACACATAGCCCATGTCACCATCGGGATCCGCGCCCGTCGCCGGCGTCTGGAAGGTATTGTCCCAAAGCACTTTCGAGGTACCCATGCCGGCAGGATCGGTCACATCAAGTGCAAATACGCCGCGACCACCACGCCCCAGCGCCGCCACAAGAATATTCTTGCCGCTCCCCTGGTTGGCACGACTAATGACATCCATCTGTCCATCAACGAAATAGTGATGCTCATAGTCCGGCGCACTGAGCTTGGCCATCTCCACGAAATCCAGACCCTTGGGCACGTAGGAGAACAGAATCTTGCCGTCCTTCACGCTGATGGCGTGCAGCATTCCGTCATTGGCTCCCACGAACACCGTGCCGGAGTCCTCAACAAAGGCAGGCGAGGAGTCGACGATGTCACCAAGTGGATAGGCGCGCTTGCGCAGCGTGCCATCCTTCTGACCTTCTTCCTTGGTCTGCGTCCCACGCAGATAGTCGATATTGTCGGCAGCACTGACCGCCGCCGCCTTGCCAGTCGCAGTACGCGCAAAAACACCTGGCGATGCAAGCGCATTGTTGAATACCTTTGCGCTGCCACCAAAGCTGGTCAAGACCGTGCGCTGCGCGAAATTGGCATTGACGCCGCCAGCAGCGAAGGTCTTGGACAAGGTCCACAACGGCTTGTCAGACACCCCGGTCAGCGCCGCATTGAAAGGACTGGCGATCATGTCGCCAATCCAGCTGCCCGAAGTGAAACCGGCAACGAAGGTCAAGGTTGTTGATTCGGTCTTGGTCGAGCTGGATGCGATATTGGAGCCGGACGCGCTGCGCGCTGCGATGTTCTTCAATGCCGCATCCAGCGCGTCTGCGAATTTATCCGTGTCGGTCGCGACAACGAAGCTGCCATGCCCATTCAAGCTGGCATGGAAAAGATCATCAATGCGTTGCGCGCCGCTATTCTTGATCGGGTCAGGCCACTTATACCCGGGTGGCACCGGGTTATTCGGATCCATCGTCCCCTGCAAGCCGATCGAGATGCCAAATGTGACCATGTTCTGCCATGTGTTCAGCGTATCGTCGTTGGCCAACGTGGGCTTCAGATCTGTTTTCCAATAGTGGTAAGCCACGTCGGCCAGCGTATTGGAATAAGTATCTCCGTAGGTACTACCCTCGTCAGCATTGTTCAGCTTGGTGGTGTATCCGCCCGCGTTATCAGCCTGATTCCAGTAGCCATCCGTGGTCAACAACGCATAATTCTGGCGACAGGCCAGCATATTGCCGGTGGCATCTTTCCAGGGATCATCGCTGCTGAAGTAGCGCCCACTGCGCTGCAGTGCGCCGTGCAAGGGTGTATTGCCACTGGCACTGGCAGCCTGCAAACGACCATAGAATGCGTCACGATTACTACCCGCGAACAAACCACCATCGGTCTCATAGGGGATCGGATAGGCCGGAGCTGACCCCGCCACATCCACTCGCGCACCGCCCCTGTTCCAGATCGTGTCAAAGCCAACACGGAAGTTCTTGCCCAGGCGGCCGAAGGCTTCGGATGCACCTGCCTTGGCCATCTTGTTGCGCGTACGATGATATTGATACCAGTTTGCGAAGTTCTGCAACTCTTCGGCCTGCGTACGGGCCGCAAGCACGTTGCCATCCTTGTCCTTGACCGTTCGCGGCGGTGTCACGTTCACCCAACTCCGGGACACGGTAGCCGAATAACTGATATTTGAAATGTCGTTCCGATTTGCATTGCGAATCTGCAGATACACCACCGATCGAGCAGTAACATCCAAAGTCTGCGTCTTTGGATTATTACTATTGGTTACAGCAGCCAATTGCCCAGAACTACAATTACTGGACGAAAAAACATACAGATCCGCATTGCTGCTACCGGCGACCCGGAATACAACAGACTCCCAATCCGCCACTGGCACAGCGAAGCATGCAGAGCTGGACCTGCCCGAAACCGAGGTTGAACCACTCAATACCTGGCTGCTTTCTGCAGACTGGCGCTGCACCACGCCACCATTGACACTGCTCGAGGACGTCGAGCTGACGATGCGGTACTTGTCGTACGAATTCGAATTGGTACCGGGATTGGTGACACCCGACTTTGGAATGTAAAAATATGACTCCTCGGTATCACGCAGATCCAGATCCTGGCTTCCCGTCCCTGTAATGGAGCTGGAAACCTTCTTGAAATCCGCCTGACCCAACCGCGCGTCAAGATCCACATTCGAGGTGCGCCACGGGTGATAATTGCGATCGGGATTGTAATAAAGCGTATTGTTGATAAAGGACCGATCGCTGACGTTGTCGCTCAACGAATATTTGTCGACCGGCATATGAACCGCCTGCATGGACCCCGAATCATCCAGGATCATCATGATGTTCGGCGGAACCGAATCACCACCGGTCAACAGCGGGTAGTTCGGAAACGAAGTATCCGCCGCCTGCGCCGACGCCGCAGCCATCATCGACACCAACGTGACACCCGTGCCAACGCGCAAGCGCTCGGCCAGGGCGGATTTGGAATGCGATTTGTTTTTCATGTCATGCCCCGTCAGCGGCGATACAACGATTGAACAATGACCTCCGCGCCCGCGGGCGTGGTGGCACGTGCGGTGATCCGGTAAACACTCTGCTCCGTGGTGCTGATGCAGGCCTTGGAAAGGTCGATGCAATCCGAGGCGCCACCACCATTGACCGAGGTACCAAAGTCCTCGATCACGAAGCGCGGAGATAGCGAGACACCATCCCCGCTCTTGACTGCCGTGCCGTCCTGGTACTGGCCACCGCCATCAGCCCAGAAATCCTTCGCAGCCCATGCTGGTTCCGCATTTGGGTCCGGCATCGCGCAACGCCCCTTTGAACAACCGGAAGCAGGGAAGTTGATCGCGGCCGCATCACGCACCACGATCTCAGCCTGGCGCAAACCGGCCTCAGCCGCCTGGAATGCCAATCCGCGTGAGATGGTATTGGCCGCCATGCGCTCCTGCATGATGGCTCCGCGCATTGAGGCCAGGCCCAGCAGGGTAATTACAATCAGCAACATCAGCACCACGATCAGCGCAGCGCCGGTTTGCCGCTGAGGTATCGAATAGCAAGATCTCTTGTTCATAGGATGTCGTCCTGGTGGTTACGCAGCACGATGAAGTCCTGCATGGTCCGCTGCAGCACCGCACCATCCTCACCCTTCACGTCGCTTGCCGTCATCGCACCGCGTTGCGCCTGGAAGGTCATCGCAAGGTGAACCGCGGTCACCAGCGACCAGTTGCTGCCGCCCGTGACAGTTGCAGCGTCCACATATCCAGCGGCATCCCCGACTTTGTAAAGAACGGTCATGCTGGTAATGCCTTCGGCAATCTCGCTGCGGGCATTCTGCGCAGCGCGATACAGCGATGTCCCACCGCGGCCATTGTCCTCTACAGTCCAGCGCGCCTCGTACGGCGCCACAACGAAGGCTGGTGAACGGCCTATACCTCGCGGGCAAGCAAGTGAATCCGCTGCGGTCGGCACGCCCGGCACATTGAAACAATAGCCGGGACCGGACTCTGCTTCGGTGCACCTGCTGGCTTCTGGCGCCGGCGTAAGCCCCGCTCCACAATTGGCACCCGTGGCATGCTCCACGGTCGCCCCGGAGATGCCGGTCGCCGTGAAAGCGATGGCATGGTCACTATTGCAGGCGATCAACTGCTCGCCCGCAGCCAGCTTGTCCACGGTATTCAAGGTCAGTGCGCTGTTCGGCCGCGAGTGGCTTGCAACGCGGTATTGCGGGCCATTGGCAAGATACAACGCAACAAAGTCGCGCCCACCGTCCTTACCGCCGAACACACCGTTTTGGAACCGGCTCCAGAACTGCGCATCGGGCGCCGCAATCTGCACCGTGATCGGGTTGGCAGCGTTGAACCGGGAACAGGGGTTCATGCCAGCTTCGCGAATATCCCGCGCAATCATCTCGAACGCTGCGCGCTGGTTCTCCTGGATGCGACCCACGGCCTCGCTGGATCCATACACGCGCCGATTGGACATGAAAATGCTGCCCGCAGCAGCAACCACCAGCAAGCCCAACAACAAGGCCACCATCAATTCGATCAGCGTAAAGCCCCGCTGACGGGCTCCCATATTGGCGTTCATAGCTGACTGGCCACCTCGACCTGCTCCGTTGCGATGCCACCGGTGGCTCGCGTGTCGTTCCACTGAACACTGACCGTGCAGGTCATATCGTTGGCAATGCATACCACCCTGCCCATCGCATCAGGCGCAACAGTCTGCTTCAGATCGCTCAACCAAGCGTCCATGCTGCCAGGGGCTCCGGAGCCATCACCTTCAACGAAAGTATTGGTGTTGTAGTTGGCAATGTTGGCGCGATCTGCACGGATGATGTCCATCATCGAATACACCTGTACAGCCGCCTGGGTCCGACTGGCAGAACTGCCGGTGTTCTTCAAGGTAATAGCCTGCAGAGCGGCGATGCCCAGCACCCCGATCGCCAGCACCAGCACGGCAACCATCACTTCGACCATGCCGATGCCACGCTGCTTGAGCGGGCGGCCATTGAAACGTCGATTAGCATTCATCATATGTCTCCCGGCGCGGAGCAACCCGCCCCCGCCTCACGCTTGGCACTGGTGATGCGCACCACCGCAGCGGAAATATCCACCGCGTTCTGCCCGGACAGGTCAGCCGCACACACGGAGATGGTGCCACTGCTTTTCGCGCCCACCTGGACAAACCCAGCCGGTGTAAACGTAATACGTCCATTGCCGCCGGTTACGTTGGCACTGGTCTTCACGACCATCTTGGGATTCGCCGCCACCGAGCGCAGCTGCGTGTTGACGCCATTCCTGGACGAAAACACGATCCATTGGCTACCCGCCGCGCCCGAACAGGTCGTGCCGTCCGTACTGGGGCAAAAGGTCGTCTGCTGCCGCCGCGTGACCGCCTCGGTCCGGGCAACCTGCAGTGCCGCGATCATTTCGTTGCTGCTGGACACCAGTCGATTGTGGCTGATCATCTTGCCGAAACTGGGTGCGGCGATCGCAGCAATAATCCCCGCCACTGCCACCGTGACCATCAGTTCGACCACCGTAAAGCCTTTGCCAAAGCGCTTCCCAAGCGCCCTCACGCCACCTGTCGGCAAGTTACCGATCATGCGCAAGCTCCCCAGATTGACTAAGCTGACACGCTAAGCCAGCCCCGCCCGCCAGTCACCAACTGACCGATGGACGGCACACCGCCCATGACCAATGGCAAAGCGCCCTCCTCCCATGCCAGAACGACCCACCCTCACGCCGCTGGACACATTGTGGAAGGCTCCGGCAATCATCTGGACGATTCTTGCCGGGGAAGGCCTCGCCATCATCCTGGCACTGGCGCCGGAACATAACGGCAGCCGCTGGGTGCTGTTCGGTGCCCTGTCGCTGATGGTGCAGTGGATATCGTTGTCAGCCCTGGGGGCGCTCTATCTGCTGCGCGCCCCCCTTTCCCGGCTACCAGCCACCTGGATCGCCAATATCACGCTACTGGTCCTGATCGCCTGCAACCTTCTGGTTTGCACCGCGAGCTGGTGGGCACTAAAAGGCCTGCTACCCATTTCTTCGGAGAACTGGCTACCCACGCTGCTCCGCTTCACGGGGATCATCGTCATTTTCGGCCTGCTTGGACTGGCCGCGTTCCAAAACCACTTGCGCGCGCGCCAATTGGCGGTTCGCACAACACAGGCAGAACTGGAGGCACTGCAGGCCCGCATCCGCCCGCATTTTCTGTTCAATACACTCAACACCGGTGCCGCGCTGGTCCATCAGCGTCCGGAAGATGCCGAGCGCTTGTTGCTGGACCTGGCAGACCTGTTCCGCGCCGCGCTGGCCGGACCACAGGAAATCCCGTTGACCGAAGAAATGGCGCTCTGTAGACGCTATGTAGAAATCGAAGCCCTGCGCTTCGGGGATCGGATGCGCATCCACTGGCAACTGCCCACGCCACTTCCACCATTGCTGGTGCCCGCACTTTCCATCCAGCCATTGATCGAGAACGCCATCCACCATGGCATTGAACCATCAGCAGACGGTGGCGATATCCACGTCACGGTGGCACAAAACAAACAACAGATCATGGTCACGATCGAGAACGACCTACCTGCTGCGCCGCCACTATCACCGCGCACTGGTCACAAGGTCGGGCTGGAGTCCACGAAGGCCCGCATTCACGCCATGACCAATGGCGAAGGCGAAGTCACCACGCGCGTCGAGAACGGACGCCACATTGCGACCGTTACCCTCCCCGCCTGAGCGACCACCAGAAAGCACACGCATCGAGGCAAACCAGGCATCAGCCTTGCGCATCAAGACGAGCCTCCATCACCCAGGATCAGCGACACTGGCCTGCCCCCGCACACCTCCCACAACAGCCCCCTGCACATTGCGCGCAGAGGGCTCCTGCAATCACCGGCGTTGAATCAAGCAACCACCTGATAACAAGGACGATACTCACCGGAGATCTTCATCCGGCGCTGCTCTACAAACGCGCGCAACAGCTCGTCCAGCGCCTGCATCATCTCGGTATCGCCGTGGATCTTGAACGGGCCGAATTCCTCGATCCGGGCCATGCTCTCTTCCTTGACGTTGCCGGCGACGATGCCGGAGAACGCGCGGCGCAGGTCAGCGGCCAGGTCCGGGGCCGGACGCCCCTTGTGCAGGTCCAGCCCAGCCATGGCTTCGTGCGTAGGCACGAACGGCTGCTGGTAGGGCAGCGGGATCTCCACCTGCCAGTTGTAGAAGAACGAATCGCGCTGCGCCAGACGGAACTCGCGCACGCGCTTGATGCCCTGTGACATCTTGCGGGCCACGCCCACCGGGTCACCAACTATGATTTCGTAGCGCTCGGCCGCTTTGTCACCCAGCGTCAGACGGATGAAGCGGTCGATCTGCTGGAAGTACGGGGCAGCGATGGCCGGGCCACTGAGAATCAGCGGGAACGGCAGATCCTTGTTCTCCTCGCTCAACAGGATGCCGAGCAGGTACAGGATCTCTTCGGCGGTGCCGACGCCGCCCGGGAACACGATGATGCCGTGGCCGAGACGGACAAACGCCTCCAGGCGCTTCTCGATGTCCGGCATGATCACCAGATGGTTGACGATCGGGTTCGGCGATTCGGCCGCGATGATGCCCGGCTCGGTGATGCCGATGTAGCGGGTATTGGTCTTGCGCTGCTTGGCGTGGGCAATCGTGGCACCCTTCATCGGCCCCTTCATTGCACCCGGGCCGCAGCCGGTGCAGATGTCCAAGCCGCGCAGGCCCAGTTCATAGCCGACCTGCTTGGTGTACAGGTATTCGTCACGCGAGATCGAATGACCTCCCCAGCACACGACCAGGTTCGGGTCGCTGGGCTGCAGGATGCGTGCATTGCGCAGCACGCCGAACACCGCATTGGTGATGCCGTCCGAGGTCTCCAGATCCGAGGCGTATTCCGGCCCCAGCTCAATGGCCATGTAAGCCAGGTCGCGCACCACCGAGAACAGCAGCTCGGCGATACCGCGGATGATTTCACCATCAACGAAGGCCACCGCCGGCGCATTGCTCAGGTCGATGCGGACACCACGATCCTGCTGGGTGACCTGCACATCGAAATCCGGATACAGATCGCGCGCAGCGCGCGGGTCGTCCGATGCACTGCCACTGGTCAGCACCGCCAGCGCACAACGGCGTAGCAGTTCATGCATGCCGCCACCGGAAGCGTCGCGCAACCGCGCCACTTCTGCCCGCGACAACACATCCAGACCACCGCGCGGATAAATACGTGCGTCCTGCACCGGCAACGCCCTCGCTGCCACTTCACTCTTGGTCATTTCCACAACTGCTCCTTCCTCTTTGGCGATCGACTTTAGCGCTCCCCCCATTAAAAAGAAAACGGCCGGGTTGCCCCGGCCGTTTTCGATTCACATCTGATCAGTCAAACGATCAGAACTTGTAGCGGAAGCCGATCTGCATCGACCAGCGCGATTCCCAATCGGTCAGGTTGACCTTGGTGACCTTGCTCGCGTCGAAGTCGTAGATGTACTTGCCGGTGGCCTGGTCGATGCCCTTGAACGTTGCAGCACCGCGGTCGCTGAACGGCGAGGCGTAGCTGACCTGTCCCCAGTCCTTATTCAGCAGGTTGCCGACGTTCATGATGTCCAACCAGATCTCAGCCTTGTGACCCTTGAAGAAGGTCGGCAGTTCCTGGCTGATGCGGACGTCGAAGGTGTTGACCCAGGCATTGCGCTGGCTGTTACGCGGCGCAATCTTGCCGCCATAGCCGGCCAAGCCTTCCTGACCATCCAACCAAGCGAAGAAGGCATCTTCCATCGAGGCGCCACCAACGAACTTGACGTCGCCACGGCCAGCCGGCACGTAGAACAGGTCGTTGCTGTAACCGTCGCCGTTGGCGTCGTTCAGGAAGCGCCAGCTGTACGGCAGGCCCGAACGGCCTTCGTAGAACATCGAGAAGGTCGTGTAGTTGTCACCGAAGAACGCCTTGCGGAACTGCAGGCTGCCGGTGAAACGGTTCTTGACCTCATAGTTCGAGGTCGAAGCAACCACATCATTCGGGTTGATGCCGGCGACGTTGTTCCAGTTGGAGATCGCACGCGAGGAGGTCAGCGGGCTGACTTCGGTAGCGTCGGTGTAGGTGTAACCCAGCGACCAGCCCCAGACGTCGGTCAGCGGCTTGCTCAGGCTGGCGGTGAACTGGTAGCTGCGACCCTTGTCGGTGTTCTTCAGCAGGATCACGCCATCGTTGTGCCAACCGGTCACGTTCTCGTAGCCCGGGATGGTGTCAGCGATACCGGCGACGCCGGTGTTGCTGCCAGCGCGCACGCCGGTCGCGGTGTACGGGTTCACCCAGTACATGTCACGGCCGTCCTGGCCGCGCACGGCATTGACGTTGCCCAGGTCCAGGCGCTGGAATGCGATCGCATCCTTGACCTTGGTGTACAGCAACTCAACAGAGCCCACGACGCCGTACCACGGCAGTTCGTGATCGAACGCCAGGTTGGCCTTCCACACCGACGGCTGTGCGATGTCCTTTTCCATGAGGTTGACCATCATGGTGTAGCCCGCTGCCGGCGACGGCACGGTCGGGTTGTTCGGGTCCAGCGAAACCGGCAGGTTCGCCCAGATCGCTTCGCGCTGCGCCTGGGTCATGCCGGCGGTGATGCGCTGGTTGTAGCCGATCAGGCCGAAACCGCTGTTCTGGTAGGAGTTACCCACCCACACATTGGCCGCCGCACCCTGGAACAGACCCAGACCACCGCGCAGCTGCGTCGGACGCTCGTTGTCGAAGGTGTAGTTGAAGCCAAAGCGCGGCTGCACCAGTGCCTTGTCCAGGGTCTGACGGTTGTCATAACCGTAGATTTCCTGCACCAGCAGGTTGTGCACCGGAACGTCATCCAGATCCGGAATGTCGACGCGCAGGCCGAACATCAGGTTCAGGTTGTAGTTGACCGCCCAGGTGTCCTGCACGAACAGACCGGTGTTGCGATGCTTGTATTCCATCGCAACCGAGTCCATGCCCTTGCCCGGAACCGGCGCATTCAGGTCATACACCCAGTAATGGCCGTTGCGGAAATCATCCAGGTTGGCGAAGCCGTAGGTGCCCCAGATGTTCTGCGCGTACAGGTTGTAGATTTCGTTGGATTCCCAATCGAAACCGAACTTCAGGGTGTGATCACCGAGGTACCAGTTGGCTGCGCCGTAGGCATTGGTGGTCTTGGTGCTGATGTCGTTGCCGTGACGGAATTCGTCGGCACCGGCATTGAGGTACGGCGGAGCAACTGCCGAGTTGCCCGGGCCACCACCAATGATGATCTGCGGCAGCTTGGAGTAGACGTTGCTCAGCGAATCATAGGTACGGCGGCCGACCTTGAACTCGGTCGAGAAGTTTTCGTTCCAGTCGCTGAACAGCTGGATGACGTTGGTCTTCACTT
Organism: Stenotrophomonas sp. STEN038; assembly: GCF_056759895.1. Lineage (NCBI taxonomy): Bacteria > Pseudomonadati > Pseudomonadota > Gammaproteobacteria > Lysobacterales > Lysobacteraceae > Stenotrophomonas > Stenotrophomonas sp. STEN038. Next base: position 18,588 of record NZ_JBRRDW010000035.1, on the reverse strand, counting down.
CCTTGTTGATGTCGTACCAGCGGCTGCTCAGGCCCAGCGCCGGGCCGGCGGTGGAAATGCCGTGGCCGCCGTAGGAGGTGGAGCGGCTGCTGCCGACCAGGTTCGGATCAACCTGTTCCAGCTTGGAGAAACGTGCCGAGACGCGGTGGTCGTCGTTGATGTTCCAGTCCAGCTTGACGGCGTACTCTTCCACTTCCTGCTTGGTTTCAGCAGGTGCGTCCAGGGTGCCGATGTCGACGCCGTAGACTTCCTTGGCGATCTTCTGCGCTTCAGCGATGAAAGTCGGATCGATGTCGACCACGTTGGTGGCGTTGGAGCCACGCGGACCGTAGGACTGGGCGGCGCGGCTGCGCTCGTACTTCTCGTAGTTGGCGAAGAAGAACAGCTTGTCCTTGATGATCGGACCACCGAAGGTCGCGCCCCAGGTCTTCTCGTCTTCAAAGCCGGTGAACTTGGCATCGGTGACCGGGTGATCACCCACCATGTCCTTGTCACGGTAGGTACCGTAGACCGAGCCGTGGAACTCATTGGTACCCGACTTCGTCACGGCATCGACCACTGCACCGGTAGCGCCGGTGATGGTGGTGTCGTAGTTGGACACGTCGATGTTGATGGCTTCGATGGCATCCATCGAGACCGGCTGACGCATGGTCGGGAAACCATTGGATTCCAGGCCGAAGGTGTCGCTGGTGTTGATACCGTCGATGCGGATGGCGTTGAAGCGCGGGTTCTGGCCACCAACGGTCAGCTCGCCACGCGACTTGTCGCTCTGGCTGATGCGCGGATCAAGACGCACGTAGTCCTGGATGTTGCGGTTGATCGACGGCAGCGCTTCGATCTGCTGCTGCGACACCGAGGTACCGGCACCCATCTTGTTCGCACTGAACACGTCCGAACCACCACCGACAGCCATGACCTGCACGGCTTCCAGGTTGGTCGCAGCGAGGTCGCCGCCCAAGGTACCGTTGACGGTGTTGGTCTGGCTCAGGCTCAGGTAGACGCCCTCTTCGGTCTTGGTGCCTTCACCGGACTTGATGATGGTGACCGTGTACGGGCCACCCACACGCAGGCCGCGTGCGTTGTAACGGCCCGACGCATCGGTGGTCGCGCGGCTGACCGTGCCCGACTCGACGTGGGTGATGGTGACTTCAGCACCAACCACCGGCTGGCCGCCGTTGTTGGTGACCTGACCGCCGACGCCGGCGGAGGTGTTCTGTGCGAAAGCCGGAGCCGCCGCAAGAGCGACGACAAGACCAAGTGCAAGCTTGGACATCTTGATACGCGGGTGATTCATAGGTGGGTAGCCTCGAAACGAGTTGGCGATTGAGAAAAAACGCGATCCATCAGCCCCGGGGTCAACCGAGCGCCTGATCGTCTTGAATCTGGGGGTCCCTTCCGAGGCGGTTTCAGCCGCAACGGTTAAGATAAGGTTAACACGGTAATGACAATTTATGACTGCAAGAAGACAGCGGTATTGCGCTGCAGCAGTTTCCCTTACGGCAGATCAAGCAGTTAGCGGATGGATGCCAGATAGGTTCCCAGACCATCCAGCAGCATCTGTACCGAGATTGCGACCAATAGCATGCCCATCAGGCGCTCCAGCGCGGTCAGCGCGCGGGCCCCCAGCAGTTTGTACAGCAGGGTTGCGGACATCAGGATCGCCGCCGTCCCGCCCCAGGCCAGCAGCAAGGCCAGGCTCCAGTCACCCAGACGCGCCGGCTCGCTGCTCCCCATCAGCATCACCGCCGCCATGCCCGAGGGCCCGGCGACCAGCGGGATCGCCATTGGCACGATAAACGGCTCACCGTCCGGCACCGCCCCCATCAGGCCTTCCGGCCGGGGAAAGATCATGCGGATCCCGATCAGGAACAGCACGATGCCGCCGGCTATGGCCACCGACTCCTGCCGCAGGTGCATCAGTTCCAGCGCGTACTTGCCGCCCCATAGGAAGGCCATCAGCACGGCCAGCGCGATCAGCAGCTCACGCACCAGCACCACCCGCTGCCGCCGCGGCGTCAACGGCTTGAGCAGGCTGAGGAATACCGGGATGTTGCCCAGCGGGTCGAGGATCAAAAACAGCAGCAGGGCCGCTGAAAGGATCGTCACGGGGCCAGGTCCAACACCTTCCCACGCCACTGTGCGCCGCTGGCGGCAAGCAGCTGTACGCTGGCGGCGGCATAACTGGCCGGATCTACCGGCGCCGCATCCTCCTCATGGGTAAATGCGCGCGCCCGCAGCCCGGTGCGCATCGGCCCCGGCTGCATACCGCAGACCCGAACCGGGCCATTGCGCAGCTCGTGGTGCAGGCTCTCGATCAGCCCGCGCAGCCCGTATTGGGCCACCCCGTACCCCCCCCAATAGGCTTGCCCCACCCGCCGCGGATCATCCAGCGCGAACACCACCGCCGCGTCCTCACGCTGACGCAGCAAGGGCAGGCAGGCCTGGGTCAACCAGGCGCGGGCGGTCAGGTTGACGTGGATCGCCCGCGCGAACGCTGCCGGATCACCGGAAGCAAACGGGGTCAGCCCGGCGAAATCGGCCGCGCAATGCAGCACGCCATCCAGCCGCCCGAGCTCGGACTCCAGCCGTTCGGCCAGGGCCGCGTAGTCATCGGGGCTGGCGCCTTCCAGATCCAACGGATACAGCATCGGCTCGGGGCCAAGCTGTGCGGCGCTGTCGTAGACGCGATTGAGCTTGGCCACCTTGCGGCCCAGCATCACCACCGTCGCACCGGCCTCCGTGCAGGCCCGGGTCGCCGCTGCGCCCAAACCGCCTGCGGCACCCGCTATCAGAATTACCCGACCGGCAAGATCGGCGCCCTCGCTCCCCCGAGGCTGGGCACTCACGCTTGCCCGGCCTCGGCAACAATACTTTTCAGCTCACCGGACTCCAGCAGCTCCAGAATGATGTCGCAGCCGCCAATCAACTCGCCGTGCATGAAGAACTGCGGGAAGGTCGCCAGGTTCGAGTAGCGAGGCAGATTGGCCCGCACCTCCGGGAACTCCAGCAGGTTGACCGTGCGAAGATTGATTGCCCCGGCTGCCATCAACGCTTGCACCGCGCGGCTGGAAAAGCCGCACATCGGGTACTGCGGCGTGCCCTTCATGAACAGGACAAGGGGATGTTGCTCCACCTCAGCCTGGATTTGTTCCATCACCGGCATTCGAATTCTCCCTACTGCGAAAGAACGGCCCGTCCTGGTCGGATAGACTTTCCCGTGGTTGACCATTGTAAGCCGAGCCGGCCAACTCCCGGCGCCCTGCCCCGAAAAGAATCTCCGATGCCCGTCCAACTTCCTGAACTGCCCTACGCCCGTACCGCGCTGCAGCCGCACATTTCCGCCGAAACCCTGGACCTGCACCACGGCAGGCACCATCGCGGCTACGTGGATACGGTCAATGGGCGCATCGCCGGCACCGAGCTGGACGCGTTACCGTTGGAGGAGATCGTGCGTAACAGCCAGGGCAGCCTGTTCCAGGCGGCGGCGCAGGCATGGAACCACGACTTCTTCTGGCAATGCCTGCACCCGCGCGCAGGTGGCGACCCGCAGGGAGTGCTGGCCGAGCACATCAACCGTCAATTCGGCGACGTGCAGAAACTGCGGGAAGAGTTCAATCGGGCCGCCCTGGCTGTGTTCGGCTCGGGCTGGACCTGGTTGGTGCAGCACCCGGACGGCAAGCTGGCCGTTGTCAGCACCCGCAACGCCAACACCCCTTTGACCGGCGACAGCACGCCATTGCTGGTCTGCGATGTGTGGGAGCACGCGTACTACAGCGATTACCAGAATGACCGCGCGCGCTTTCTGCAGGCGTTCTGGAAACTGGTGAACTGGGACTTCGTGGAGACGCAGTTGCGCTGAGAGCCCCGCGACGGCACGAGTACGCTTGGCCACGAGGGAAGGCATGCAGCGCTTTGGCTTTGCCCACAAACCGTCATCCCGCGCAGGGGGAATGACGATCTGAAAAATCAGGAGTGGGCCAGAAGCACCGCTCACCTCACTCGTGCGCAGCTACCGCATCCAGCACGCGCGCCGAGTACACCAGCGCCGCACCCGCATTGAGCGCCACAGCCACACCCAGCGCCTCGGCAATCTCCTCGCGGCTGGCGCCCTGCTTCAACGCCGCATCCACATGGATAGTGATGCAACCATCGCAGCGTGTGGTCACCGCCACCGCCAGCGCGATCAGCTCGCGGGTCTTGCCGTCCAGATGGTTGGTCTGCGCGCCTGCGCCGCTCAGGGTGATGTAGCCCTTGAGCGTATCCGGCGAGAGCTTGCCGAGTTCACCGATACGGCCTTTCAGCTCACGGCGGTAGTCATTCCAGTCGAGCATGGCTGGTTCTCCAGTTGGGACTGGAGAACCTTACGCCGGCAATGATTAGCTCGCCATCATGCAGCGGCGAAGGGTTTCCACCGCCGGTGCAACCTGCTGCTGGCGGCCCAAAGCCTCACCCACACGCTGCAAAGCATCGGCCAGCGCGGCAGGATCGTCGTCACGCAAATTGGCATGGCCAACCTTGCGACCTTCGCGGGCCTGCTTGCCGTAGTCATGCCAATGACCGGCGGGCTCGGCCAGAACCGCTTTGGCGTCGGGCATCTGCCCCAGCCAGTTCAGCATGCAGGCGTGGCCCAGCATGCGGGTATCGCCCAAGGGCAAGCCAAGCACGGCACGGATGTGGTTTTCGAACTGCGAGGTCTCGGCGCCGTCACTGGTCCAATGCCCGGAGTTATGCACGCGCGGGGCCATTTCGTTGGCCAGCAAGGCATCACCGCGGCAGAACAGCTCCAGCGCGAATACGCCAACGTAGTCCAGACGCTCAGCAACGCGACGCGCATAAGCAATCGCCGTGGCCTGCTGCTCGGCAGACAAGACGGCCGGCGCCAGACTGGCGGACAACACTCCATCCACGTGCCAATTGGTGGTAAGCGGCCAGGCGCGGAACTCACCATCGCGACCACGCACCGCGACCACGCTGACTTCGCGGTCAAATGCCACGAAACCCTCGAGGATCAGCCCGGTCTTGTCGACCTGCGCGCCCAGCGCCTGCCATGCAGCATCGATATCGGATGCTTCACGGATGCGGAACTGACCCTTGCCGTCGTAACCCAGCCGCCGCGTCTTGAGGATGCACGGCATGCCGAACTCGGCAGCCTTGGCGGCCAGCTCGTCACGGCTGCGGATATCGGCGAACGCCGGCAGCGCGATACCCAACTCCTGGAACAAGGTCTTTTCGCTGAGCCGATCCTGCGCCACCGCCAGGGCGGCCGGATTCGGGAACACCGGCTTGCGCTCGGCCAGCCAATGCGCACTGGCGGCTGGCACATTCTCGAAATCGAAGGTGATCACGTCGACCTTGGCAGCAAACGCAGCCAATGCCTCGGTGTCATCGAAGTTGCCCACCTGCAGCGGCGCCACCTGCCCCGCACACGCATCGGCGGCTGGGTCGAACACCACGAAACGCAGGCCCAGCGGAGCACCCGCCAGCACCATCATGCGGGCCAGCTGCCCGCCGCCCAGAATGCCAACCGTGATCATTGGCGCGGATCGTCCGCAGCCATGACATCTTCGGTCTGGCGTGCGCGGAAGGCTTCCAGCGCGGCGCCGATCTGCGGCTGCTCGGCGGCCAACATGGCCGCGGCGAACAGGGCCGCATTGGAAGCACCCGCATTGCCGATGGCAAAGGTCGCCACCGGGATGCCTGCCGGCATCTGCACGATCGACAGCAACGAATCCATGCCATTGAGCGCCTTGGACTGCACCGGCACGCCCAGCACCGGCACGGCGGTCTTCGCAGCCAGCATGCCCGGCAGGTGCGCCGCACCGCCAGCGCCACCGATGATCGCGCGCAGGCCGCGCGGGCCCGCCTGCTCGGCATAGCTGAACAGCACATCCGGGGTCCGGTGGGCTGAAACTACCTTCACTTCATACGGAACGCCCAAAGCATCAAGCTTCTGGGCGGCGTGCTGCATGGTTTCCCAGTCTGAGCGGGAACCCATCACGATGCCGACTAGCGGCGCGGGGTGGTTGGGGGTCATTGGCCGTCACCTGCTGCAAAGACGTATTCTAGCCGTCTTCCCCGCAAGACCACGAACTGATGGACCGCAAACTGCTCGACCTGCTCGTCTCCCCCGACACCCGCCAGCCGCTGTTCCTGCTGGAAAGCGCTGGACTGGAAGCCCTCAACCGCGCCATCAGCAACGGCGGCGTGACCCGCGCCGACGGCAGCCCGCAGGCCCAACCGCTGCGCGAAGCCCTGATCAGCGGTGACCGCAAGCAAGTCTTCCGCGTCGATGACGGCATCCCGGTGCTGCTGGCCGATGAAGCCATCGCCACTGCCCAGATCACCGATTTCCCGGCCAAATAATGCTGCCGCACCCGCCACTGGCCCCGCCGCAGGAACAGATTGACGCCGATGTCGCCCGCGCTCTGGCCGAGGATATCGGCAGCGGCGATGTCACCGCCGCACTGTTGCCCGATGCCGCCGATATCGCCTACCTGCTGTGCAAGCAGGATGCGGTGATCGCCGGCAGGCCTTGGTTCGACGCCGCCCATCGTGCACTGGACCCGCAGGTCCGGATCGATTGGCGGGTGCTGGAAGGCGACCACGTCAGCGCCGGCACTGTGCTGGCAACCCTGAGCGGGCGCAGCCGCAGCCTGGTCAGCGCCGAGCGCACCTCGCTCAACTTCCTGCAGACGCTGTCGGGCACCGCCACCATCACCGCGCGCTACGTGGCGACGGTGGCAGGCACCAAGGCGCGCATCCTCGACACCCGCAAAACCCTGCCCGGCCTACGCCTGGCGCAGAAGTACGCGGTGCGCTGCGGCGGCGGCCACAACCACCGCATCGGCCTGTTCGATACGGTGATGCTGAAGGAGAACCACATCCGCGCCGCCGGCTCCCTGACCGCCGCCGTGCATGCCGCGCGCGCCCAGCAACCGCAGCTGCCACTGGTAGTCGAGGTGGAAGACCTGCAGCAGCTGCAGGAAGCCTTGGCGGTCGGTTGCGAACGCATCCTGATAGACGACTTCAGCGCTGCGATGCGCCGCGATGCCGTGCGTATCACTGCCGGGCGGATTCCGCTGGAAGTCTCCGGCAGCGTCGACATGACCACGCTACGCGCCATCGCCGAAGACGGCGTGGATTGCATTTCCATCGGCGGGCTGACCAAGCATGTGCAAGCCATCGATCTGTCGCTGAAACTGGGCCCGCCACCGCGCTGACTCACGGCACGCACACGGCCCCCACTGCGACACTCTCCCAATATCCCTCGCGGAGCCTGCTGTGGCATATCGATTTCTGTTGTGCGGCATGACCCTGTTGTTACCCGCGCTGCCGGCGATGGCAGCCGAAGCCTGTGATGTGCCGCCGCGCTATGGCCTGAGCGAAACCGCCAAGGCCGTGGTCGCGACAGCCTGCGGTGAACACCGCCTTTGGTACCGGCCCTTCATCGACCGCGACGGCCGCATCGCCAGCCTCGGCGTTACCGAGGCCGAGAACGAGCATCTGGCCGACAACGGCCTGATCGCCTGGCAGCGCGTCGTCGGCTACTGGCGCGACAGCGGCACGCTTGGCCCGATGGGCGCCATTGCCGGTGCCAGCAGCTGCGCGCAACCGGCCGGCAATCGATACACCGACACCGATTGCCGCGCCTTCCTGATCGACAACCCGTGGTCAGCCGCCTTCATCTCCTGGGTGATGACGCGCGCCGCCGTGCCCGGCTTTACCCGATCACCGCGCCATATCGATTACATCCGTGCCGCCTACCAGGGCGGCAGCAACGGCATGCCGTATCGCCTGGCCGACCCGGCCAGCGAGAAGCCCGCGCCCGGCGACATGCTGTGCTTCCTGCGCGACCGCAGCAGCACCTTGAACTACGCCGGCTTGATCCAGGCGCTGGGCAGTGGCCGTGCCGGCAATTGGAAGTCGCATTGCGAGATCGTGGTCAGCGCCAATATGGGCGGCGACCGCACGCTCTACCTTGTCGGCGGCAACGTCGCCAATTCGGTAGTGATGCGCAAGCTCATGCTTGATCGCACTGGCCTGCTTGAGTTGCCCAAGGCCAACGCTGCGCAGGCGCCGAGCTCGCCGATCGAGCAGCGCTGTTCACCGGGCCAGGAGGAAGAGTGCAACCTCAATCGACAGGATTGGGCCGCGCTGTTGAAGTTGACCGCAACCAACCCGGCACCAGCGTTCAATTCGACCGCGCCCTTGCCGCCACCACCGGACGAGCCCATTCCAACACCGGTCACCCACTGAGGCTTTCCCGCGCTGCGCACAGGCATCCCTTGCGAACCGAAGGGCTGCGCATGGATGGGCAGATCGCCTAAAGTGCTCGCATGCCTACCCTTCTTATCCTGATGATTGTCGGCGCGGTTGGTTTCGCGTTCTGGGACCGCTCCCGCGCCGCTGCCGACCGCGCCACCGAACTGGGCCGCAACGCCTGCCGCGCCGCCGACGTGCAATGGCTGGACCAGAGCGTACACAGCACCGGCCTGCGCCTGTGCCGCCTGCCCAACGGCTGGCTTGGCTTCGAGCGCAGCTTCCGTTTCGACTATTCCTACGACGGCCAGGATCGCCACACCGGCCGCATGGTGTTACGCGGCCGCGAACTGATTTCCTTCAGCGGCCCCGCCGCCGCCCAGATCGGCCGCCTGCGCAAAAGCACCGAAGAAGCAGAAGACATCTGATCCACCGTAGTGCCGAACCATGCTCGGCAGAGGCCTCACCAACAAACCCGACAGGTAGTGCCGAGCCATGCTCGGCAGAGGCCTTACCGACAGGCAGCTGCTGGGCTCGCGTGGAAAGCCCCAGCCTAGCATGGCTCGGCACTACACAAAGCCCGCAAACAAAACCGCCGCCTAGCGGCGGCGGTGGAATTATTTGACTACCCGCAGGAACGGGCGCTTTGCAGCTGGCTGCGGACGCTCAGGGGGATCGGTCGGCGGCGTATCGTCGTCATCCGGCGTGGTCTCGGTACCCGGAATGTCATCCGGCAAGGCCATGCCCTGCCCGGTCTCACGCGCATAGACGGCCAGAATCGCCGAAATCGGCACGTAAACGGGGAAACTGGTTCCGGAGAAGCGCGCGGTGAAGCTCACCGCATCATTGTCGATATGCAGGCCAACAACGGCGCGCTCGGCAATATTGAGCACGACCCGCTCTTCCTTGATCGCGCTGCTCGGCACCTGCACGCCGGGGACCCCGGCATCAACCATCACGTGTGGCGTCATGCCATTGTCGTTGATCCACTCCACCAGCGCCCGCAACAGATAGGGGCGATGGCTGCTCATCCGGAAAGTTTCTTCAGTCATTGCACAAGTGTACGCGGCATTGAAGCGCGATCACCGCCTGTCGGCGGTGATCGATAAGTTCGTATACAGCCGGCGACTGCTCAGCCCGGCAGTTCGCGCAGCTTCTTTTCCTGATCGGTCAGGCTGCGGACGAAGGCTGGATGGCGGAAGAAACGGTTGCCATAGTCCTCGATCGCCTTGCCGTCCTTGGGCAGCGCCACACCAAGCGACTCCAGCCGCCAGATGATCGGCGCAATGGCGCAGTCAGCCAGGCTCATTTCCGGATTGAGGAAGAATTTGGACGCCTTGAACAACGGCACCGACTGCGCGACAAGTTCCTTCAAGCGCTTGCGCCCCGCTTCAGCCTGGGTCTTGTTGCCCATCTGAATGGCCTGCACCTGCGGCACCCAGTCATGTTCGATGCGCAGCATCGCCAGACGCAGCCGTGCCCGCGACAAGGGATCGACCGGCATCAACGGCGGGTGCGGATAGCGTTCGTCCAGGTACTCACTCACCACCGAAGCCGCATACAGCACCAGCTCCCGCTCAACCAGGGTCGGCACGGAGTGATACGGATTCAGATCGATCAGATCTTCCGGTGGGTTCTGCGCATCGACCGGCACCAGATCGTAAGTCACGCCCTTGGCCGCCAACACCAACCGCACTCGATGGCACAGGGCATCGTCGTTTGCAGAGAACAAGGTCAGGGTATTACGCATACGCACACTCGCCGCCATCAAAGGCTCTCCATCGGTCGGATTCCGCCAACCTTACGGCCCCGCCAGCACATTGCTGACGGTGACCACGGTTACCCGAGTGTGCCAAGCCACAGGCGCAGTTGCCAAGGCCCCCCTGCGCACAGCCCCCGGCTTGCACCCAGCTCAATGCACGTCTTTCCAGTACTCGGTCTTGACCAGATAGGCCAGGAAGGTCAGCAGGGCCAGGAACAGCACCACCCAGACGCCCAGGCTCTGCCGCTTGAGCGCGGCCGGCTCCCCGGCATATTCCAGGAAGTTGGTGATGTCGCGGACCGTCTGGTCATACCCGCGCGGGTCAACCTTGCCCGGCGAAGCAAGCTTGAAGCCCACCACCGGCGGGTCGATGCCCTCCTGTTCGGCCTTGCCGTGAATGGCGTGCTGCATGCCCTGCAGCTCCCACAGCGGGTTCGGCATCGAGGCGTTCGGGAACACGCTGTTGTTCCAACCCAGTGGCCGCGACTCGTCCACATAGAATGATTTCAGATAGCTGTAGATCCAATCACTACCGCGCACCCGCGATATCAGGCTCAGGTCCGGCGGCATTTTGCCGAACCATTTGGTCGCCTCGTCATGCGGCATCGCCACCTGGATCTGCTCGCCATAGGCGGCACCAGTGAAGTTGAGGTTGTCCATCACCTGTTGCTCGGTCAGGCCGAGATCCTCACCCATGCGCGAATAGCGCAGGTACTTCAACGAGTGACAGCCCGAGCAGTAGCTCATGTAAGCCTGCGCGCCGCGTTGCAATGAGGCCTGGTCGCCCAGATCATTGCCGGCCTGCATCAACTTGCCACCACCGGCGGCAAATGCCGGGACACAGAACATCATCGCGGCAGCCATCGCCAACCGCACAATCCACTTGTCAGTCATGCGTCGTCACCCGGTCCGGTACCTGCTTGGTGCTGTCGATCTTCGTCCACAGCGGCATGGTGATGAAGAAACCAAAGTACAGGAAGGTCAGCACGCGGCCCACCCAGGTCTCCCAGATCGCCGTGCCCGGACCGGAACCAATCACGCCCAACCACACGAAGCACACCACCAGGATGCCCAGCATCACCTTGGAAATCGGGCCACGGTAGCGGACCGACTTGACCTTGGCCTTGTCCAGCCACGGCACCAGGAACAGGATGGCGATGGCCGAGAACATCACCATCACACCGCCCAGCTTGTTCGGGATCACCCGCAGCATCGCGTAGTACGGCGTGTAGTACCAGACCGGCTTGATGTGCTCCGGGGTAACCAGCCGGTTGGCCTCGGTGAAGTTGTCATGCTCAAGGAACAAACCACCGAATACTGGCGCGAAGAAGATGATGAAAGCGGCCAGCGTGAGCAGGAAACCAACACCGACCAGATCCTTGACCGTGTAGTAGGGATGGAACGGGATGCCATCGGTCGGCGCGGTCGGCGACCAGCGGTTGCCCTTCGGCCCCTTCTTGATCTCCACGCCGTCCGGGTTGTTGGAACCCACTTCGTGCAACGCGCCCAGGTGCAGTACCACCAGCAGCAACAGCACCAACGGCATCGCGATGACGTGCAGGGCGAAGAAGCGGTTGAGCGTGGCATCGCCGGGCAGGTAGTCGCCCATGATCCATTCGGTCAGGCCGTTGCCGATCACCGGGATGGCACCGAACAGCGAGATGATGACCTTGGCACCCCAGAACGACATCTGGCCCCACGGCAGCACGTAGCCCATGAAGGCTTCGGCCATCAGCACCAGGTAGATCAGCATGCCCAGTATCCACACCAGTTCGCGCGGCTTCTTGTAACTGCCGTACATCAAGCCGCGGAACATGTGCAGGTAAACCACGATGAAGAACAGCGAGGCACCGGTGCTGTGCATGTAGCGGATCAGCCAGCCCCACTCCACGTCGCGCATGATGTATTCGACCGAGGCGAACGCCTCGGCCGCGCTGGGCTTGAAGTGCATCGTCAGGAAGATGCCGGTGACGATCTGGTTGACCAGGATCACCATCGCCAACGAGCCGAAGTAGTACCAGAAGTTGAAATTCTTCGGCGCGTAATACTCGCTGACATGCTTGCGATACACCGGCATCAGGCCCGGCGCACGCTCATTGACCCAATCGGCCACGCCGCTGACGGTGCGGGTAAGAATATTGTTGGCCATGATCAGGCTGCTCCCTGCGGATCAACGCCAATGACAAGGGTGTTGTCATCCACATAATGGTGCGGCGGCACCAGCAGGTTGATCGGCGCCGGCACGTCCTGGAACACGCGCCCGGACATGTCGAAACGCGACTTGTGGCAGGGGCAGAAATAGCCACCTTTCCACTGCGCGTCGTAGGGCTCGGGGCGGATCTCGGCAACCATCTCCGGCGAACAGCCCAGATGGGTACACAGACCGACCAGCACGGATACATCCGGCTTGATCGAGCGGAATTCGGGATTGCCCTTGAGCACGTAGTCCGGCTGCTGGTCCTTGTTGCCGGACTCCGGATCCTTGAGCCGTGCATCCAGGGTAGGCAATGCCTGCAGGATGGCCTTGGAGCGTTTGACGATCCATATAGGCTGGCCGCGCCATTCCAGGATCAGCCGTTGGCCTTCCTGCAACGCACTGATATCGGCGGTCACCGGGGCACCGGCCAACTTGGCACGGGCGCTGGGATTCCACGACTTGATGAAAGGAACTGCGGCGAAACCAACACCGACTGCCCCGACCACGGCTGTGGTCGCTGTCAAAAACCGCCGACGTCCTGTGTTGACTGGATCATTTACCCCATCGTTTGCCATCCGGCACTCCGATAATGATTAGGTAGCTAGAGGCTGCCAGCGGTCTGGTGGGGGCCATCCCGCTCTGAATCGAATCGTTCCGGAGTGTAGCGGAACGCTTAACGCTGACACAACGCGATCAAACACCAGTCCGCGAAATTTGTCACGGCCTGCTGCAACAGAAGCATTTGGGGACGGTCTACTGGCGCGTGGCCAGTTCGCCACGGTAGCGGTCGGCCAACTGCGCGACGCGCTGCACGTAGTACTGGGTTTCCTTGTACGGGGGCACACCGCCATGGCGATCCACCGCACCTTCGCCGGCGTTGTAGCCCGCTGCGGCCAAGGTCAGGTTGCCATTGAAACGACGCAGCAACCACGACAGGTATTGCACGCCGCCGCGGATGTTCTGGCCGGCGTCATAGGAATCGGAGACCCCGAAGCGACGCGCCGTAGGTGGCATCAACTGCATCAAGCCCTGCGCTCCGGCGCGACTGAGCGCGGTCGGGTTGAACGCCGACTCGGCATGGATGATGGCCCGCACCACCGCCTCCTCGACACCGAACTCGCGCGCGGCCGAGGCGATCTCGGTGCTGTACGCCTGGGTGTTCAGTCGCACCGAGCCGAAGTTGACCCTGGAGTTCACGCCACAGGCAAAGCAACGCTCGATGTAACTGTATTGAATGGTGCGTACCGCGCCGATGTTGGCCACCTGGGCCGGCCGGCTGCTGGTGTAGTGGCGCACCCCATCCTTCATATAAGAGTAGACCTGCCCACTGATCACCCGCTGTGCCCGTCCTGCAGCAGGCGCCGGCGCCGGCGACACTGCGGTGGGGGCGGCCTGCGCAGCAACCGCCGTCGAACTGTCATTGGCCTGGCTCGCGGGAGCCGCAGCCGGGGCGGCAACGGGCGCCGGGGTCGGCGGCACATAACGCGGCACATCGCGTGTGGGCCGATAACTGCTGACCACGCTGCAGCTCGCGCCACTGACGCGTTTGCTGACGTAATTGGGCACTCCATCGCTGCCAACGCACTTGTACAGCGTGCCGGCACTGGCCGGCAAAGCGACCAATGCTGCTGCGAGAATGCCGGTGATCCCCAAAATCCCCTTCATGGGCGCGAGTCTCCCAGCTTCGCCGGGGCTTGCCAAGTATTTGACGCAGCGGCTTTCGTGCTTTGCCCGGCAGACCGATACAATAGGTGGCTACGAATGCAGCCCCAGCGGCTGCGTGCCCGCCCACCCGTCTGGAATAAGCGCCATGCCCGGGACGCCAGCAACTCCCCTGCCGATCACGGCCGGCTCCGCCGTGCCTACTGTTGAAATGACCACACCCGAACTGATTCCCCTGCCCGGCCAGCGGCCGACGGTTGCCGGCGGCGCGCGCGGCAAGCTCTACATCAAGACCCACGGTTGCCAGATGAACGAGTACGACTCGACCAAGATGGCCGACGTGCTTGCCGCATCCGAAGGGCTGGAGCTGACCGACAATCCCGAAGAAGCCGACGTGGTGCTGGTCAATACCTGCTCCATCCGCGAGAAGGCGCAGGAGAAGGTGTTCAGCCAGCTCGGCCGCTGGAAGGCGCTCAAGGCCAATGGCCGCGACGTCATCATCGGCGTCGGCGGTTGCGTGGCCTCGCAGGAAGGCGAAGCCATCGTCAAGCGCGCGCCCTACGTGGACCTGGTGTTCGGCCCGCAGACCCTGCATCGCCTGCCGGAGCTGATCCGCGCCCGCCGCGAGCAGAACAAGCCGCAGGTGGACATCAGCTTCCCGGAGATCGAGAAGTTCGACCGCATGCCCGAGCCGCGCGCCGAAGGCCCGTCGGCCTTCGTTTCGATCATGGAAGGCTGCTCCAAGTACTGTTCGTTCTGCGTGGTGCCGTATACCCGTGGCACCGAGGTCAGCCGCCCGTTCGAAGACGTGCTGGTCGAATGCGCCCAGCTCGCCGATCAAGGCGTGCGCGAGATCAACCTGCTTGGCCAGAACGTCAACGCCTACCGTGGCCCCTACGGCGACGGCGAGATTGCCGACCTCGGCCTGCTGATCCGCACCCTTGCCGAAATCGACGGTATCGGCCGCATCCGCTTCACCACTTCCCACCCGTTGGAATTCAGCGACTCGCTGGTGGATGCCTACCGCGACGTGCCGAAACTGGCCAACTACCTGCACCTGCCGGTACAGGCCGGCAGCGACCGCGTGCTCAGCGCGATGAAGCGCGGCTATACCGCGCTGGAGTTCAAGTCCAAGATCCGCAAGCTGCGCGCGGTGCGGCCGGATATCTCGATCAGCTCGGATTTCATCGTTGGTTTCCCAGGTGAAACCGATGCCGATTTCGAGAAGACCATGAAGCTGATCGAGGACGTGGGCTTCGACCAGAGCTTCTCCTTCATCTATTCGCGCCGCCCCGGCACCCCGGCCGCCGACCTGGAAGACACCACCAGCGACGCCGACAAGCACGCCCGGCTGTCGCGGCTGCAGGCGCAGATCAACGAGCATGCTGCGGGCATCTCGACGAACATGGTTGGCACCGTGCAGTCCGTGCTGGTCGAGGGCCCGTCGCGCAAGGACCCGAACGAGCTGACCGGCAAGACCGAGAACATGCGTTCGGTGAACTTCCCGGCCAGTTCGCGACTGATCGGCCAGTTTGTGGACGTGCTGATCACCGAAGCCTTCAGCAATTCGTTGCGTGGACGAGTGGTTACGCAAGATTGAGGTCAGGGCCGCGATTGCTGTTGCTGTGCTTTCTTACGGAAGGTGGGCTGCGCGGGTCAGAGGCGGGGTCCACTAGTCCGAAGCAGGAGCACCCCCTGCCCCTGCCCCCGCTCCGCGCCCCAGCCCTTGCGCTGGCGCAAGGTCGTTCGATGGGCAGCGAACCAGTGGTTCGGAAGCTGCCCCTCTCCCGCTAGCGGGAGAGGGGAAAAGCCTCCGCGGCTTTTTCTGGCCGCCGCCAGGCGGCTGCGGTCATTTATTCGCCACACCGACCCAAAGCCCGTCGTTATTGGGCTGCGCATGGTTATCCACACGTTCATCCCGAATCGATCCACAAAAATTGTGGACAACTTGTTACCCATAAACCGTCAAATGTGGCGGTTTTTTAACCACCCCGCCAAGAGGCTTATGCCGCAAGGGTTGGACAGGGATATCCACAGCTTGGCCCACGCCACATCCACATCGGCTGTGGAGAACCCGGACCACTCCCTGCCCCGCTGGTGGTCCGTCAGCCGCAGGGGTACCCTTCCAAGGTCCAAGGCACGGCTTCGCCGGCCAGCAACTGTTAGTGAAAATGACCACCACCACGCATCGCGACTTCACGCTCGACCCGGTTGATAACGAACGGCTGGCCAATCTGGCCGGGCCGTTTGATGAGCACCTGCGCCAGGTCGAACTCAAACTGGGCGTTGAGATTGCCAACCGCGGCAATGTCTTCCGCGTCAGCGGCCCGGGCAAGACCGCACTGGAAGCAGAAAAGCTGCTCAAAGCCCTCTACGTGGAAGCCGCCGAAGCCGTCTTCGACAGCCACGCCATCCACCTGCGGCTAAACCGCGCCAATGTCGATCATGTGACCGAGCAGGCCTATGAAGCGCAGGAAATTGCGGTCAAGGTCAAGCGCGGCACCGTGCGTGGTCGCGGTCTCAACCAGGCCAGCTACCTGCACCAGATCGCCACCCATGACATCAGCTTCGGCATTGGCCCGGCCGGTACCGGCAAGACCTTCCTGGCGGTGGCAATGGCCGTGGACGCACTGAATGAATCGCGCGTGCAACGCCTGATCCTGGTGCGCCCGGCTGTGGAAGCCGGCGAAAAACTTGGCTTCCTGCCCGGCGACCTGACCCAGAAGGTCGATCCCTACCTGCGCCCGCTCTACGACGCCCTGTATGAAATGCTGGGCGTGGAAAAAGTGGCCAAACTGCTCGAGAAGAATGTCATCGAGATCGCTCCGCTGGCGTACATGCGCGGCCGCACGCTCAATGACGCCTTCGTGATCCTGGACGAAGCGCAGAACACCACCATCGAACAGATGAAGATGTTCCTGACCCGCCTGGGCTTCGGCTCGACCGCCGTGGTCACCGGCGACCTGACCCAAACCGACCTGCCCAAGCACATCAAATCCGGCCTGCGCGACGCCATCGAGGTGCTGCGCGGCGTGGACGGGGTCAGCTTCACCTTCTTTGAATCGCGCGACGTGGTGCGCCACCCGCTGGTGGCCCGCATCGTCAGCGCCTATGACCGCCGCGATCTGCAGCAGGTCAAACCCGGCACCGAGTAGGCTTAGACTGGCGCCTCCCGCGATGCACAGGAGGTGCCATGCCCCGGCCATATCCATTCTTTACCTGCGCCCTGCTGCTGGCAGCCAGCCTGCCGGTCCTTGCTGCAAAGAAGCAGCCGGCCGCGCGCCCCTATGTCGAAACCAGCTATCTGATAGCTCCGCGCCAGGTTGGTGACTTCGAACTCGAAGGGGCGTCCTACGACCCCGATCAGAAATTTTCCGGCGCTGGCTTCCGCTATGCACTGAAGGATCATCAAGAAATCCGCTTTGACGTCTATGTCTATCCGGCCGGCCGGATGCAACAGGCCACAGCCGTCGAACTCGGTATGAAGGCCTTTCGTGATGACCTGAAGCAGGCCGTCAACCAAGGTAGCTATACCAAGTTGCAAGAGCTGCAGGACAGCAGCTTTCCGTTGCAGGCGGCTACTGCCGCCCCGGACCCAGCCAATGACATTGATGCTGCGGTGATCAAGGCCAAGGCTGAGGCCGAACAGGTCATCGGCCGCAAACTGCAGCTGAGCATGAATCTGCAACCGCGGGACTGGGCGATGTATTCCAGCGGCTACCTGTTCTACAAGCAACTCTATTACTTCAAACTGCGCGCAAGCGCGGCTCAGGAGCGCACCACCCAGGCGAACTTTGACACCCTTGCTGATCGCGCAGCGCGGGCCCTTATCCCCGCATTGCAGGTTGCCAACATCGGCGACTGCGCCAACGCAACGATCTACTTGTCTCCGGATGCGGCGCCAGAGGCCGGCGCAATAGCATTGGTGCAGCAGGCCACACTGCATGCGGGCTATAACTGCCACTCCTCGCTGGAAAAAGCCCGCCTGCCCCCTGGTTCCGACAGCGAAATCGTCGAGATCGGCTACAGCACCGACGAATGGAAGTCGCAGTGACACGCCAGCCGCGCGATACTGTGCCGTCTGTATTGCCTGATTGCTGGAACCTGCCATGACCAAGGGCCCTGTCCGCCTTGATGTAGCCGTCAGCTACGCCCTGCCCCGCGCCGGCCTGCCGGCAGCGGTGAGCTTCCGCCGCTGGGTGGCTGCCGCCTTGAAGGGCCGCATCCGCGAGGCTGATCTGGCCATCCGCGTGGTCGACGCCAAGGAAGGCCAGTCACTGAACCGCCACTACCGGGGTAAGGACTACGCCACCAACGTACTCAGCTTCCCAGCCGAGCTGCCCGAAGGCCTGCCCAAGGGCGTGAAGTTCCCCTTGCTCGGCGATCTGGTGATCTGCGCACCGGTGGTTGCCCGCGAGGCCGAGGAGCAGGACAAGGCCCTCAACGCCCACTATGCCCACCTCACCGTGCACGGCGTGCTGCACCTGCTGGGCTGGGACCATGAGGACGACAAGGAAGCCGAAGCCATGGAACAGCTGGAGCGTGAGATCCTGGCCGACCTGGGGATCGCCGACCCCTACGCCAACGAGCAGTAGGCACAGGTAGTGGGGGGGGGGGCCGCGGCGCCGGGCGGGGAGGGGGCCGGCCCAACCGCGCACCCACGCGGCGGTCCGACGGCAGTCGCGGGGCCACGGCGAGCGAGCGCCGC
>NZ_JBRRDW010000034.1:0-50585 GCF_056759895.1 Stenotrophomonas sp. STEN038 | reverse complement strand
CCGCACGGGGCGACGTGCAGGACGCACGTCGTTTTTCGACGATACATGGATGTATCGTCGAAAAATCCTGCCAGCGGAGTGGACCCGCGCCGCGTAGCGGCGTGGGCGCGGAGGCAGGGTGTGCTTTCTTTTGGTTACTTCTTCTTTGCACAAGCAAAGAAAAGTGACTCGCTCCCCGCAGGGGAGTGAAAGCTCCCGCTTTGGCTTTGGCTTTGGCTTTGGCAATCAGCAATCAGCAATCAGCAATCAGCAATCAGCAATCAGCAATCATTTTCACAGCAACAGCCAAGGCAAAAGCTCCCCTCATCCGCCCTCCGGGCACCTTCTCCCGCAAGCGGGAGAAGGGAGGGTCATTCGGCCCGGCGTGCGCCTGCAGCCCGCCTTCGCGGGGCCGACTCCTCAAACAACCCGCCTTTGCGGCAGAGGCCCCCGCGCTCATTCCGAACGCGAGAGAAGGGAGCACGTACGCAACATGGCGAGAACTCGGCGCCCCTCACTCCCACCACCCATACACCACGAGACGTTCCACCGGCAGCACCACAAACCACGAACGGCCATCTTGAGCGACGGCGGAGTATCCAGCCCCATGCGTCGTCGGCAGCTCACCCAAGCCCTCTGCTCCACACGCAGAACGACCGGCATCCGGCGAATGAGCCTCTGCAAACGCCGAATACACCCAGTCTCCTGGCTCGAAGTACCACAGCCCCTTGCGCCGGATCGCCAACGCCGTCGACAACGACAAGCGCAGCGCTACCATCCCCTGCGCCTGCCCACCCGCAAACACACTGTCCAACAACACACGCTCCACCTGCCCCGGGGCCATGCCGAAGTGCAGCAGGCCGCAGGTCTCGATACCCGCCGGCAACAAGCGCTGCGCACGGCGATGGATCAATGCACGATTCATGTCCTTCCTCCCTGCGAAAGAGGCGGGATGGCTATTGCCATCCCGCCCCGTCATCGCAACCGTCCAATCAAGCCTGCTTGCTCACTGCACGACTGCTCAGCTCGTACCAATCGACTTTGCGGGTGATCCACATGATCGCGGCGAGGATGCCGAACAGCAGCAGCGAACCCATCAGCAGCGCGTTGTTCTCCGAGACCAACAGCACATACAGCACGCCGTACAACATGGTCAGCATCGTCGCGAAACCGACACCACGCTTCCAGCTGTGTAGCACCCCGCTGAGATAGAAACCCTGCAAGCCGATACACGCCGCCGCCGCAATCAGATACGCCTGCCAGAACGCAATCTGCTCGGAAAGACTCAGCAACAACAGGAAGAAGATCGCCAACGCCAAGCCAACCAGCAGGTACTGCAGCGGATGGATCTTCAGCTGCTTGATCAGCTCGAACAGCGCGAAACCAACGAAGGTCAGCAGCACGAACAGGATGCCGTACTTGCTTGCACGGTCCACCTGCGTGTAGGTGTCAACCGGGTCGACCAAGGCTACGTTCAAGGCTTCAACGCTGCCACCGTCGCTGCGGATGGCCTTGACCAACTGCGCCTGCGCCGCCGAGGCCAGCGATGACACCGCCCACTCCGCCTTGAAGCCGCTGGCATCGATGCTGCGCTCGTTGGGCAGAAAGCTGCCGCCAAACAGCGGATGCTGCCAGGTCGAAGACAACGACACCCGGGTGTCGTCACCCACCGGCGCAACCGCCAGCGAACGGGTGCCGCCCAGCACGAACTCCAGCTCGACCTTGGCCCCCTCGCGCAGCACGCCCTGCACCGAATCCGGCAATACCGACAGCGGCGCATGCAGGCCCTTGGAGGTTCCCTCCAGAGCGCCGGAGCCGGGTTGCAGCTGGATCGCACGGCCGTCGACGCGCAAGTTCGGCGTACCTACCAGGCCGCGCACATCGGACACACCCATCGCCAGATAAGGACGACCGTAAGTGCGCCCCGGTACCGCCACATAGCTGCTCTCGGCGAACTCCGCCTGCAGCTTGGCCTGCCAGTTGTAGACCGGCACCTTGAACAGACCGACGGTGCGCTCATCGGTGCGCATATTGCCCTGCACGTTCAAGCGCGTCGGCATCTGCAGGTCATAGCCGCTTTCAACGCGCATTTCGGTCTTGCGCGGATTGTTGCCCTCGGCTGGAATTTCCACTTCACGCTGCTGGGTCCACGGCAGCACTCGCACCGGGCCGATCAGCGACTGCTCGCCAGCCCAGCTCTGCGATACCCGCTCTACCGCCTCGTCGCGGTAACGCTCACGCTCATTGATGGTGCTGCGGATCAGCAGCAGGGGAATCAGCAGCAACAACACCAGCCCGCCGACAATGGCGAAGCGCAACAGCAGTTTCAGGGAAGTCATGTCCCGTCCTCGTGTGGAAACAGGGACAGGTTGAACGCCGCTGGTGAACAGGGTTTGTGGCGAGTTTGAAGCGAATGTGAAGTCAGCCGACCGGCAGCAGCAGGCGCGCTTCGGCGCCACCTTCAGGATGGTTGCCCAGCTCCGCGACACCGCCATGCAGGCGCGCCACCTCGGCCACGAACGGCAGGCCCAGGCCGGAACTGCGTTGGCCCGTACCCGGCCGTGCCAGCGAGTAGAAGCGCTCGAACACCCGCTCCTGCGCGTAATCCGGCACACCAGGCCCGTTGTCGCGCACGGCGATGCGCCAGTTCTGCTGCTGGCGCTGCACGCTGAGCATGATGCGGCCACCCGGCACGGAGAACGCAATCGCGTTGTCCAGCAGGTTCGAAAGCGCCTGCCGCAGCAGGAAGGTATCGCCCTGCACCGCTGCCTGCTCGGGCAGTTCCACATCCAGTTGGATCTGCCCGGCCTGCAGACGTGGCGCCGCATCCTCGGCCAGCGCGCGGCAGACCGCGACCAGATTTACCTCGGTACGTCGCTGCAGCCAGCCGTGCTGTTCAACCTCGGCCAGCCGCAGCAACTGGTCGATGGTTTCGGTCAGGCGCCGCTCCTGCTGCACGATGTTGGCGGCGAAACGCTGCCGGTCAGCTTCCGGCAAGGGCTCCTGAAGGAGTTCGGCAGCGCCACGTATCGCCGCCAGCGGGCTCTTCATTTCGTGGGTCAGCGACTGCACGTACTGCTCGACATAGGCCTTGCCTTCGAGCTTGCGGCGCATGGTTTCCAGCGCCTGGCCGAGGTCGCCGATCTCGTCGCGGCGCCGCTTCGGCGGCGGCACTGGCTCACCGGCGCTGACGGCTTTTGCATAACGACTCAGTCCGCTGATGCCGCGCGACAACCACCAGGTCATCAACAGGCCGATCAGTGCCGACAGCCCGATCAGCCAGGCGCCGCGCGCAATGATGGCGCGCTGGCTGGCAACGATGAAGGGATCGATGGTGTCGTTGGGCTGCGACAGGGTCAGTACGCCAATCAGGGTGCGTCCGTCAGCCGGGTCATACATCGGCGCGGCGACGTGCATCACGGTGTTGGTTTCGTCGCCCGGAATCTCCGGACTGGAGCGTGCGCCGTACTCACCACGCAGGGTTTTGTACACGTCATTCCAGCGCGAGTTGTCGCGGCCCACATCCTGCCCACGCGAGTCGTAGACCACGATGCCCTGTGCATTGGTCACCGTCACCCGGTAATCGATGCTGCGCTTGGGGAAGCGCCACACCATCGCCTTGGGATCGCGGCGCTGGGCGGTGGCCAGGCGCGCGGCGAAGTCACCGTCGCCGATGTGGCCGGCCTTCAGATCGGGCGCAGCCATCACCGCCAGCACATTGGCCGCGTCCACAAGGGTGGACTCCATCGCCTGGCGCACGCCGGGTTTGACCTCGTTGACGAACACGCGCATCACGAAGAACGCGGCGATGCCGACAATCAGGAAGAACCCCAGGAACAGCTTCAGCCCGATCCGCATCGGTCAGACATCCAGGGCGTAGCCGACGCCGCGATGGGTGCGTATCGGCTCGCCCTGCGCGCCGGCCGCACGCAGCTTTGCGCGCAGGGTTTTGACGTGGGTATCGACGGTGCGGTCGGTGCTGTCGCTGGCATGGTCCCAGCCACGTTCCATCAGCTGCGCCCGGCTCAGGATCGCCCCGGGGCGCTGCAGCAACGCCGCCAGCAGGGCGTACTCGTAGCGGGTCAGGTCCAGCAGCGCCTCGTCGTAGCGGATGCGCCGGCCTTCGTGATCAATCGCGAACCGGCCCAGTTGCTTCCAACCACCCGCCTCCGCTGCAACCGGCGTCGCAGGCGTGGTCCGGCGCAGCCGCGCGCGGACCCGCGCCACCATCTCGCGTGGCGAGAACGGCTTGGTCACATAGTCGTCGGCGCCCAGCTCCAGCCCCAATACGCGGTCGAACTCATCGTTGCGGGCGGTCAGGAAGATCACCGGCACCTGGCTGAAAGTGCGCAGTTCACGGCAGACGTCGAAGCCGCCCAGGTCGGGCAGACCGACATCCAGCACCACCACATCGGCGCCGTCCTGACGCAGCAAGGCCAACGCCTCGCGGCCC
The DNA here is from genome assembly GCF_056759895.1 of Stenotrophomonas sp. STEN038. Classification (NCBI taxonomy): domain Bacteria; kingdom Pseudomonadati; phylum Pseudomonadota; class Gammaproteobacteria; order Lysobacterales; family Lysobacteraceae; genus Stenotrophomonas; species Stenotrophomonas sp. STEN038. The sequence continues at coordinate 46,153 of NZ_JBRRDW010000034.1, read as the reverse complement.
AAGGCGCAATGGCTGGCGACATAGCCTTCGCTGCGCAGCGCATAAAGAAGAGTGTCGGCGATGGCGGCCTCGTCTTCGACGACGAGTACGCGGGCAGGTTGGCTGGACATTGCATCAGCATAGCTGGCCTTGCCGCAGACGCCAGCGGCAGTAGCCGAAGGTGGCCCGATTGCCCCCTGGAACCGCCGATTGAGCCGTCCGCCGACCAACGCAGGCCGATCAAAACGCCCACGCAACGCTGCAAGCCGTAAACTTCGCCGATGAATTATCGCCACGCCTTCCACGCCGGTAACCACGCCGACGTTCTCAAGCACATCGTCATGTTGGCGATGATCGACGCGCTCAAGCGCAAAGACTCGCCCTTCTTCGTGCTGGACACGCATGCCGGCCGCGGCCGTTACCTGCTGTCCGCCGAGGAAAGCCGCAAAACCGCCGAGATCGATGAAGGCGTACTGCGACTGATGACCACCCCGTCGCTGCCCGAAGTGGTGGAGCAGTACCTGCGCGCGGTGCAGGCCGACAACCCGGTCGGCGCCTTGATCTCCTACCCGGGCTCGCCGCTGTTGGCCGCCCGCGCCCTGCGCGAACAGGACCGCATGGCCGCCTGCGAGCTGCAGAAGGATGAGGTCACCGCGCTCAAGGAGCTGTTCGCCCACGACCGCCGGGTACAGGTGCACGCTGGCAACGGCTATGAAGCCATCCGCGCCTTCCTGCCACCCAAGAGCGGCGCGATCAAGATTGGGCGGGCGCTGGTGCTGATCGATCCGCCGTATGAGGTGCAGGACGCCGAGTACCCACTGATCATCTCAACCCTGCGTGAGATTCTTACCCGGATGCCGCAGGCGCAATGCGCGGTCTGGTACCCGATCAAGCAACGCCGCACCCTGCAGCCGTTCTTCCGCAAGGCGGCCGCGCTGCCGGCCAAGTCCATCCTGGTCGCCGAATTCATGGTGAGGGCCGACGACTCTCCGCTGCGTCTGAATGGTAGCGGGATGCTGTTGCTGAACCCGCCATGGCAGTTCGAGCAGGTATTGGCCCCGGCCTTGCCGGTCCTGAAGCAGTATCTGGGTGAAACCGGCACCTCGACCCGGCTGGAGTGGCTGAAGACGCCCGAATGACGGGCGGCGCCGGCAATCTGCAGCCGCTTTGGACCGCGTTCACAGAACGTAGCAGCCGCGGTGACAGAATCAGGCGACTTTGGAGGAAACGTAGTCATGGCCACACGCAACCGCATGCCCCCGTGGCATGAAAATTTCAAGGCACCCAGCGGCCGTGAGCTGCTGATACGACCCATCCGCCCTGAAGACGGTGCGCCGCTGCAGGGCGCATTTGCCCTGTTCGGGCCGGAAGAAGTGCGCGACAAGTTCCTGCAGTCGGTTGAATCACTGTCGGATGAGACCGCCCAGCGCCTGACCCACCCGAACCCGAAAACCGAGATCGCACTGGTCGCAGCCGAGCCGCTGCCCCCCGGCGAAGCGGTTGTCGGTGCGGTAGCGCGCGCCTCCATCATTCCGGGCACCCGCGATGCCGAGTACGCCATCCTGGTCAGCGGCTTCCTTGCCGGTCAGGGTCTGGGCCGACAGTTGATGCGCAAACTGGTCAAATGGGCACGCGGCAAATACCTGGACCGCCTGTACGGCGACATCGCCCAGGACAACGAACCGATGCTGCAGCTGGCCGCGTCACTTGGCTTCAAGCAGGTGCCGCATCCCGCAGCCGCCCCTGGACTGGTGCGGATGGTGCTGGAGCTGGCCAACTAGGCGTCGGTTCTCCATTCAGCTGACGACAGGCGCCGGCAAGGCGCCTGTCGCGTTATCGGCCCTGCAACGCCCCGCGTACAAGTCAGATCAAGCCCAACGAGGCGACGGGAGCGCATCTGGTAAAATTCGCGGTTCATGTCGCCTATTACCTACCCCATTCCGCCGCTGCCCCGTTCGGGCCAGCTCCGCGCCTGGTGGCGCGCTCCGGCTTCCAGCAGTGCGCTGGCCTGGCATGTCTCCTGCGCCGCGCAGGCGCACGCCAAGCCGCTGCTGCTGATCACCCGCGACAACCACAGCGCGCATCAGCTGGTAGCTGACCTGCAGACCCTGCTGGGCGCGAACAGCCCGCTGCCGGTAGTGCCGTTCCCGGATTGGGAAACCCTGCCCTACGACCAGTTCAGTCCACACCCGGACATCATTTCGCAGCGTCTGGCCGCATTGCACCGCCTGCCGACGCTGAAGCAAGGCATTGTCGTGGTGCCGGTGCAGACCCTGCTGCAGCGGCTGGCGCCATTGAGCTACATCGTCGGCGGCAGCTTCGACCTGAAGGTCGGCCAGCGCCTGGACATGGACGCTGAGAAGCGCCGCCTGGAAAGCGCCGGTTACCGCAATGTCGTGCAGGTGATGGACCCGGGCGATTTCGCCGTGCGTGGCGGCCTGCTCGACGTCTATCCGATGGGTGCCGACGCGCCGCTGCGCATCGAGCTGCTGGACGAGGACATCGATTCCATCCGCGAGTTCGACCCGGAATCGCAGCGTTCGCTGGACAAGGTGACGGCAGTAAAGATGCTGCCGGGCCGGGAAGTACCGATGGACGATGCCAGCCTCAACAAGGTGCTGGCATCGCTGCGCGAACGCTTCGATGTGGATACCCGGCGCAGTCCCCTGTACCAGGACCTGAAGGCCGGCCTGGCGCCTTCGGGCATCGAGTACATGCTGCCGTTGTTCTTCAACCAGACCGCGACCCTGTTCGACTACCTGCCGGACGGTTTCATGACCGTGCTCGGCAGCGGCGTCAGCGAAGCCTCCGATGCGTTCTGGCTGCAGACCAACAGCCGTTACGAACAACGCCGCCACGATATCGAACGGCCGCTGCTGCCACCGGACGAGATCTACCAGTCACCGGACAAGCTGCGCGAGCAGTTCAACAAGCTGCCGCGTGTGGAAGTGTGTGCGGCCGATCATCCGCGCGCCGCCGAGGCGCAGGCGCTGGGTGACCAGCCGCTGCCGCCGTTGCCGGTCGCCGCCAAGGATGCGCCGGCTGGGCAGGCACTGAAGTCCTTCATCGAGCATTACCCGGGCCGGGTGCTGATCGCGGCGGATTCGCCGGGACGGCGTGAGGCCTTGTTGGAAGTGCTGCAGGCTGCTGAATTGCGGCCTGAGGTTGTTGGGAGCTTCAATGATTTTCTGCCTTCTCCACTTGGCGGGAGTGACGCTTCTGGCAAAAGCCAAAGCAAGAGCGCCCTCACCCCACCCCCTCTTCCGTTAACGGGAGAGGGGCTTAAGAGCAAAGCGGGGCTCGCGCGCTTCGCCATTACCGTTGCACCGCTGGATGACGGCTTTGCGCTCAGCGAGCCGGCCTTGGCCGTGCTTACCGAGCGCCAGCTGTTCCCGGAACGTGCTGGCCAGGCGCGGCGTACGCGGCGCGCCGGGCGCGAGCCCGAGTCCATCATCCGTGACCTTGGCGAGCTGACCGAAGGCGCGCCCATCGTCCATGAAGATCATGGTGTGGGCCGCTACCGCGGCTTGATCGCGATGGATGTCGGCGGCATGCCCGGCGAATTCCTGGAGATCGAATACGCCAAGGGCGACCGCCTGTATGTACCGGTCGCGCAACTGCACCTGATCAGCCGCTACTCCGGTGCGTCGCCGGAAACCGCGCCGCTGCATTCGCTCGGTGGCGAGCAGTGGGCCAAGGCCAAGCGCAAGGCTGCCGAAAAAGTCCGCGACGTTGCCGCCGAGCTGCTGGAAATCCAGGCCCGTCGTCGCGCCCGCGCCGGCTTGGCACTGGATATCGATCGTTCGCTGTACGAGCCGTTCGCGGCCGGCTTCCCGTTCGAGGAAACACCCGACCAGCAGGCGGCGATCGAAGCCACGCTGCGTGACCTGCAATCCAGCCAGCCGATGGACCGTGTGGTCTGCGGTGACGTCGGCTTCGGCAAGACCGAGGTCGCGCTGCGCGCTGCATTCGCGGCGGCGAGCGGCGGCAAGCAGGTCGCAGTGCTGGTGCCAACCACGCTGCTGGCCGAACAGCACTACCGCAACTTCCGCGACCGCTTCGCCGATTACCCGCTGCGGGTGGAAGTGCTGTCGCGCTTCAAGACCAGCAAGGAAATCAAGGCCGAGCTCGACAAGGTCGCCGAAGGCACCATCGATGTGATCATCGGCACGCACCGGCTATTGCAGCCGGACGTGAAGTTCAAGGATCTTGGTCTGGTCATCGTCGATGAAGAGCAGCGCTTTGGCGTACGCCAGAAGGAAGCACTGAAGGCGATGCGCGCCAACGTGCACCTGCTGACCCTGACCGCTACGCCGATCCCACGCACCTTGAACATGGCCATGGCTGGCCTGCGTGATCTGTCAATCATCGCCACGCCACCGCCGAACCGTTTGGCAGTCAAAACCTTCGTCACCGCCTGGGACAACGCGCAGCTGCGGGAGGCCTTCCAGCGTGAGTTGTCGCGTGGTGGTCAGCTGTACTTCCTGCACAACGATGTGGAGAGCATGGGCCGGATGCAGCGCGAGCTGTCCGAGCTGGTGCCCGAGGCACGTATCGGTATGGCGCACGGGCAGATGCCCGAGCGCGAGTTGGAACGAGTGATGCTGGATTTCCAGAAGCAGCGTTTCAACGTGCTGCTGGCCAGTACCATCATCGAGTCGGGTATCGACATCCCGAATGCCAACACCATCATCATCAACCGCGCCGATCGCTTTGGTCTTGCCCAGTTGCATCAGCTGCGCGGTCGCGTTGGCCGCTCGCACCACCGTGCGTACGCCTACCTGCTGGTGCCGGACAAGCGCTCCATCACGCCAGACGCGCAGAAGCGCCTGGATGCCATCGCCTCGATGGACGAACTGGGTGCCGGCTTCACCCTGGCAACGCACGATCTGGAAATCCGTGGCGCCGGTGAACTGCTCGGCGAAGACCAGAGCGGGCAGATGGCCGAGATCGGCTTCAGCCTGTACACCGAACTGCTGGAACGCGCGGTGCGCTCGATCAAGTCGGGCAAGCTGCCGGATCTGGATGCTGGCGAAGAGGCACGCGGTGCCGATGTCGAGCTGCATGTGCCAGCGCTGATTCCGGAAGATTACCTGCCCGACGTGCATACCCGCCTGACCTTGTACAAGCGCATCAGCTCGGCACGTGACAGCGAGCGCCTGCGCGAACTGCAGGTGGAAATGATCGATCGCTTCGGCCTGTTGCCGGATCCGGTCAAGCACCTGTTCGCCATCGCCGAGCTCAAGCTGCAGGCCAACGAGTTGGGCATCCGCAAACTGGAGCTGGGTGAGAACGGTGGCCGCATCGTGTTCGACAGCAAGCCCAACATCGATCCGATGGTGGTGATCCAGCTGATCCAGAAGCAGCCCAAACTGTATCAAATGGATGGCCCGGACAAGCTGCGCATCAAGCATCCGCTGCCGGAAAGCGCCGATCGCTTCAACGCTGCGCGTGCGCTGTTGACCACGCTGCGCCCGGCACACAACTGAATGAATCAACAGGTAAAGATTGCGTGAAGATGAAAGGGCGTTGAAAATAACGCCCCCTCTCTTACGCTCGCAGCCGTTCCCCACACGGCTCCGTAATCATGTTGACCATCACCACGCCCGTGGGTCTGTCGCATCCACCGGATGACAGCTCCTGCGCCATCGATGTATTGGCTGCCGCGCTGGACCAGCGCGACAGCTATACAGACCACCACTGTGATCGCGTTTCGCAACTTGCCCAGGCCATGGGCCGCCGCTGTGACCTGTCCGAGGAACGCATCGGCCATCTGGTACTGGCCGCCCGCTTCCACGATGTCGGCAAGATAGGTATCCGCGATGACGTGCTACTGCACCCCGGCAAGCTCGACGACGACAAGATTTCGGTGATGCGTACCCATCCGGAGCGCGGCGCACGTCTATTCGCCAGCACCGGCCGCAGTGATGCCAAGGCCGTTGCCACGCTGATCCGCCACCACCATGAAGCCTGGGATGGCAGCGGCTACCCGCACGGCCTGCAGGGCGAAGACATTCCATTGGAATCCCGCATCCTGACCATCGTCGATGGCTTCGATGCGCTGACCTCGCAACGCCCCTACCGTGGTCCAATGCCGGTACAGCGGGCCATCGAAATCCTGGCCAACGACCGTGGGCGCTTGATCGACCGGCGTCTGTTCGGTGAGTTCATGGGGCTGCTGCGGGGCGATGGCGCACCGGCTGCCTGAGCCATTGCTTCACAACACCGGCGACATCATCGCCACGGCGTTGCGCACCAAACGCGTGGCCAAGGGCCACGCCATCACCTGCGATAACAACACCGGCTCGGATACCGACAGGTAGCCTTCCTGCCGCTGCACGATGCTGGTGGTAACCGCGCTGTCGGCGATCAGCAGGTTGTTCTCGAAGTTCAATTCAAGGCTGCGCCGGTCCATGTTCGCCGAGCCGACCAGGGCAATCTCGCCATCGATCGTCAGCGACTTTGCATGCAGCAGGCCCAGCGGATACTCGTAGACTTCCACGCCACACTGCAGCAGATCGGCATAGGTGCTGCGACTGCTTTGGCCAACCAGCCAGGAGTCATTGTGCCTGGGCAGGATCAGCCGCGTACGTACGCCGCGCCGTGGCGCCGCACAGATCGCACGCAGCAGCGCTTCATCCGGCACGAAATACGGCGTACTGATCACCAGTTCGCGACGCGCTGCGTAGACACAGGCCGCGAACATATCGGCCATCACGTTGTGGCGGGTAACCGGGCCGGTTTCAAATGCCAGCGCCACGCAGCCATCAGCGAACGGCTGCGCCACGTCGGCGGCGTATCCGTCCAGGCCCTGCTCACCACTTTCCGGAATCCAGCCGCTCAAGAACAGCCGTTGCGTCTGCGCCACCACCGGGCCTTCGCAGCGCAGCAGCAGGTCAATCCAAGGCGCAAAACGCGGCTTGGCCCGGAATTCCGGATCCGCGCAATTCTGGCTGCCGCAGTAGGCAATGCGGTTGTCGATGACCACGATCTTGCGGTGGTCACGCAGATCCATGCGACTGAAGGCCACGTGCTGCAGGCGATTGAGATCGTCCAGGGTCCGCAGCAGCTTGACCCCGGCCCGGCTCAGCTGCGTCCAACGCGGACTGCCGATGAAGGCGCGTGAACCCAGCGCATCCACCATCACCCTGCAGGCGACGCCACGAGCTGCCGCGGCGGCAACCGCATCAGCAACGCGACCGCCAGCGTCATCATCCAGCCAGATATAGAAAGCGATATGCACGCTTTGCTGCGCCTGCTCGATATCGCGCACCAGCACATCGATGGCAGCCCTGCAGTCGTCCATGGGCACTGCCGGATTGCTGTCGACTGCGCCGAGCAGGCGGATCCGATTACCACACTGAGGCTGTGCGCCGTTGATCGATGCCGCCAAGGCAAACAACGACGCCGCCGGCGCAGGCAGCGATGCCAGCGCGACGTCGCTGTGCGCGGCGACATTCAAGTCCGCGAGCATCCGCGCCGTCTGCTGCAGTCGGCGCAGGCGTGCCCGGCCAACATTGGTTTCGCCGAGCAGCAGGTAGGCCAGCATGCCGATCACCGGCGCCAGCATGATCACCAATACCCAGGCTGCACGGGATGCAGGCGTCCGGTTGGCGCGGGTCAGCGCCCGCGCGGCGACAAGTAGATGCAGCACGAACAGCAGCACGCTCATCAGCCACTGCAGTGTCGCCTGCGGATCACTCAGGTCCAACACCATTCAAGCTCCCGGCGGTGGTCGAATCGAGGACGAGGTTCACAACGCGCACTCAATAGCAAACGTGGCGTGCACACCTGATCAAGCCACTCCAACCCGCAGCCCACAAGAGCACAAGCCTCGAGTACTAAAGGGCAAGCCAAGGCGTTTGCGTCAATGCGGCTTGCAGCTTGGCCAGCAACTGATCGGACTGCTCCAACCGTTGCTCACCGATGGCGGCCAATGGCCAGATACCGGACGCATTGAATGCCACCGCACCACTGAACCGCGCCAGCGCCGGCAGCGGCAGCTCGGCTTTCACCTGCATCAGCCCCTGCGCGTTCAAACCATCCATCAGCAGACGCTCGGTGCAGCCGCGCAACGCCGAAGCTTGCGGCCAATGCACCTGGGCGCCGTCCCAGAACGCCAGGTTCCAGGTGCTGCCTTCGCTGATGCGGTCCTGCGCATCGACAAACAGCGCATCATCAAAGCCACGCTGCATTGCCTGCCGGCGCAACTGGAACAGCGGGAAGGTGCCCACGTGCTTGATATGCGCCAATTCGCGTTGATACGGCATCGGCAATACCGAACGCGCAAGTGCTGGAATCGTTGCCGGCGCGGCGATGGCCATCAATACATCCATCGGCACCGCGCGCAGCGGTTGGCGGAAATCAAATTGGCGCGAGAACACCGTGATGCGCACCGATGCGTCGGCCGCATCGAGCTGCAGCAATGCCTGCCGCAGCCATGCCACGAGTTGCGCGCCATCCAGCTCGACATCGAACAGCTCACGCGTGCCTTGCTGCAGGCGCGCAAGATGCAGCGCCCAGCCCTGCACCGCGCTGCCGCGTACCTGCAATGAAGTGAAGTGGCCGTAATTGACCAGCGCCGCACTCAAGGCGCCGGCATCGGCCAATTGCCCATTGCAGAACAGCACGCTCATGGCAGCGGCTGTGCCTGCGCCCACATCATCTGCAGAATCTGCGCCGCTGGTGCGCGTCGCGCCATCCACGCCGACTGCCCCGCCCATGCCTGCATCGCATCGAGCTGGTTTCCGGCATTGGCCTGCTTGCGCATGGCGGCGGTCAGCCCGCGTTGTACCGGATACGGGCGTGGGCGAGGTGCGTCGGCCGCCTCGGCGGCACGCACATAATCCGTGTCCAAGGCGCGCCCAAGCCGGCCACTGAAGACCCGCGTTGGCCGCGTGGCTTCAGGCTCGGCAACGGCCAAGGCCTGCTTCCAGGCGTCGGGAATATCGGATTCCTCGGCAGCGAGGAACGCAGTGCCAACCTGCACCGCACTGGCTCCGAGGATCAAGGCGGCGGCAACGCCGCGGCCATCGGCAATGCCACCGGCCGCAATCACCGGCACGCTCAGGTGATCGACCAAGCGCGGCAGAAGCGCGAACAAACCCACCATCTGCCGCTCCGCCTGTGCGGCATCGAATGCGCCGCGATGACCGCCGGCTTCCATGCCCTGTGCCACCACCGCATCAGCGCCAGCGGCCTGCGCCTGAAGCGCTTCACTCAGCGTGGTTGCACAGGCAAACCAGGCAATGCCAGCGGCCTTGAGCCGTGTCACCTGCGCAGCGGAGAACACGCCCAGGATGGTCGAAGCCACGGCTGGCCGGGCAGCAATCAGCGCATCGAACTGGGCATCGAAATCGGCCGGGCCGGCATCGCCGGCCTCCGCTGCAACCGGCGGGCCCCACTGACCAAGAAACTCGCGCGTCGCCGCTTCAGCGGCAGGATCACGCAGCGGCGCCGGATCCGGCACCCACAGATTGATCTGCGCCGGGCCCGACGACTGCTGGCCGAATGCGTGCATCCACTGGGTGATCTGTTCGGGCGTGGACAACACCGCGCCCATCGCGCCCATGCCACCAGCATTGGCAACCGCTGCAGACAGCGGCACCGGGCAGGCGCCTGCCATCGGCGCCAGCAGGATCGGAAGTTCAAGACCGAAGCGTTGGCAGAACGCTTCGGTCCGCGCTGAAATGACGGCGTTGTGCATGGCGGTGATGTTGCCGCCGGTGCCTATGCCACTCAGCGTAGCGAGAGGGCGTAGGAACGCACCAGCTGGCTGTCCATCTCTTCGTTGAAAGTGAAGTTCACATACTGCGCATCATCGGCGGGGAAATCCACTTCCACCCGCGAGCGGCCGATTTCGGCACCCGACTCGTCCAATGCCCGCGCCAGGAATGCACCCTTGTACGGCTTGGTTGCCACCACATACACCGAGGCGTCCTTGGAGCCCATGCCACGGCTTTTGCCCAGGGTCACGGTCATGCCATTGCTGGCCACTTCCGGCGCCACGTCGAGCTTGAGCGACATGCGCTTGTCCACGCCCTCGCCCAGGCCGGCGACGAAGTCGGTGGCGGTGCCACTGATCGCACTACCCGCCTTCTGCGACATCGAGCGGTCTTCACCACAGGCGCTCAGCGCCAACACTGCCAATACCAGATACATCCTGTTCTTCATGCACCACTCCCTGTTCAACCGGTTGGAATCAAACGTTATCAACGGAACGGCAGGCCGCCCTTGCCACCCATGGCGCCGAGCATGCCCTTCATGTTGCGCATCATGCCCTTCATGCCGCCACCGGCGAGCTTGCCCATCATCTTTTCCATCTGCATGTACTGCTTCATCAGCTTGTTGACGTCGGCCGGCTGGGTGCCGGAGCCACGCGCGATGCGGGCACGACGCGAACCATTGAGCAGGCCCGGGTTGCGGCGCTCCTTCTTGGTCATGGAACCGATGATGGCGATCATGCGCGGCACTTCCTTGCTCTGGCTGACCTGCGCCTTGAGGTGCTCGGGGATCTGGCCCAGGCCCGGCAGCTTGTCCATCAAGCCGCCGATGCCGCCCATGTTCTGCATCTGCTCCAGCTGGTCGCGCATGTCGTTCAGGTCGAACTTCTTGCCCTTGGCGACCTTCTCGGCCAGCTTCTGCGCCTTGTCCTTGTCGACCTGCTGCTCGACCTGCTCGACCAGCGACAGCACGTCGCCCATGTCGAGGATGCGGCTGGCCACACGTTCCGGATGGAACACATCCAGGCCGTCGACCTTTTCACCGGTACCGGTGAACTTGATCGGCTTGCCGGTGATGTAGCGAACGCTCAGCGCGGCACCGCCACGGGCGTCACCGTCGGTCTTGGTCAGCACCACGCCGGTCAGCGGCAGTGCTTCACCGAAGGCCTTGGCGGTATTGGCGGCATCCTGGCCGGTCATGGCATCGACCACGAACAGGGTTTCAGCCGGGTTGACCGCCGCGTGCAGGGCCTTGATCTCGGCCATCATCGCTTCGTCGATGGCCAGTCGGCCGGCAGTATCGACCAGCAGCACGTCGACGAACGATTTGCGCGCGTCATCGATGGCGGCGCGCACGATGTCGACCGGCTTCTGCTCCGGGCTGGACGGGAAGAACAGCACGTCGACCTGCTCGGCCAGCGTCTTCAACTGCTCGATGGCGGCCGGACGGTAAACGTCGGCAGAAACCACCATCACCTTCTTTTTGCGCTTTTCCTTCAGGTGCTTGGCCAGCTTGCCCACCGTGGTGGTCTTGCCGGCACCCTGCAGGCCCGCCATCAGGATGATGGCCGGCGCTGGCACATTGAGGTTCAGGTCGGTGGCCTGCGCGCCCATCACGGCGGTCAGCTCATCGCGCACCACTTTGATCAGCGCCTGACCCGGGGTCAGCGACTTGAGCACCTCCTGACCAACCGCGCGGACCTTGATCTTCTCGATCAGGGCCTGCACCACCGGCAGGGCCACATCGGCCTCCAGCAGGGCGATGCGCACCTCACGGGTGGCCTCGCGGATGTTTTCTTCAGTCAGGCGGCCGCGCCCACGCAGGCGCTCGATGGTGCCGGAAAGGCGCTGGGTCAGTGACTCGAACATGCGACGGAACCTGCGGAAATCGTGGAAACAGAGACAGTTAGTATAACGGGCAGCCGCCGCCACCGCCGGTTCAGATCGCCAGAGGCGGGCCTGTATGCGAAACTGCATCGATGACAATCGTTCTCATCGCCGCCGCGCTCTATCTGGTGTCCACCGCCCTGCTGGTACGCGGGCTGGCCGGCGAGCGCAGTCCGCCCCCACGCAGTTGGCTGTTGCCGACCATCGCCGCCGTGCTGCTGCACGCCGGTTACCACCTGATGGTGGCGATGAAAACCGCAGGCGGCCCGGACATGCACTTCTTCGCGGCACTGTCACTGGTAGGTCTGGGCATGGCGGCACTGACCGCCGTGGTTGGCGCGCGCGGACGCATGTCGGCACTGGGCGTGGTGGTGTTCCCGATGGCGGCGATCCTGTTGCTGGCCTACCACGGCTACGGCCACGAACCGAGCAAACTGCTGGGCTGGCGCCTGGCCACCCACGCCTGGCTTGCGCTGCTGGCCTACGCCACGCTGAGCGTCGCCGCGCTGCTGGCCATCATGCTGTGGCTGCAGGAGCGGGCTCTGCGCCGCCGTGACTTCCGCCCGTGGCTGCGCGCCCTGCCGCCGCTGGCCGACCTGGAGACCCTGTTGTTCCGCACGATCACGGTCGGCTTCTGTCTGCTGACCCTGACCCTGCTGACCGGCGTGCTGTTCGTCGACAACCTGCTGGCGCAGAAGCTGGTGCACAAGACCGTGCTCAGCGTGCTGTCCTGGATCGTATTCGGCACCCTGCTGATCGGCCGCCGCCGTTACGGCTGGCGCGGCAGCAAGGCCGTGCACTGGACCCTGACGGCGATGGCGTTGTTGTTGCTGGCGTTCTTCGGCAGCAGGTTCGTGATCGAACTGGTACTGGGCCGCGGCTGAGCCATTGCCCGGCAACGGGCATTGCGTTGCGCCCCGTAGTGCCGAGCCATGCTCGGCAGAGGCATTACCGGTAAACCAAAACTGTAGTGCCGAGCCATGCTCGGCAAGGGCCTTCCCAGCAATGCATCGGGCCACCGAAATTTTGTAGGCGCGCCGTACGCCGCCAAGCTGGCTGAAATTAAATTGGGGGCACCTTTGGATCGGTTCGATCATCCGCTTCGCGGCTTACGCCGCTCCCACAAGAAGCATCTCCCGGAAAGCCCCTGCCGAGCATGGCTCGGCACTACAGATGCTTTCACTCCATCGCTGCTTCCAGCGCCTGCGACAGACGCTCCACCGCAATCACTTCCATGCCCTTCACCGTGCCGGCCTTGGGCGCATTGGCCTTGGGCACGATCGCGCGCTTGAAGCCATGTGTGGCCGCTTCGCGCAGGCGATCCTCGCCATTGGGCACCGGGCGGATTTCGCCGGACAAACCCACTTCGCCAAAGGCAATGGTCTTCTCAGCCAACGGCCGATCCTGCAGCGAGGACAACACCGCCAGCAGCACCGGCAGATCGACGGCGGTCTCCTGCACACGGATGCCGCCCACCACGTTCACGAATACGTCCTGGTCGCCGACCAGCACGCCACCATGGCGGTGCAGCACCGCCAGCAGCATTGCCAAACGGTTCTGCTCCAGACCGACCGCCACCCGGCGCGGATTGGACAGCGGTGAGGAATCCACCAGCGCCTGCACTTCCACCAGCAGCGGCCGCGTGCCTTCGCGGGTCACCATCACGCAGCTGCCCGGCTGGCGGGTGCTGCCACCAGACAAGAAGATAGCGGACGGATTGGGCACTTCTTTCAACCCCTTCTCACCCATCGCAAACACGCCCAGCTCATTGACCGCACCGAAGCGGTTCTTGAACGCGCGCAGGATGCGGAAGCGGCTGCCACTTTCACCTTCGAAGTACAGCACCGCGTCCACCATGTGCTCCAGCACACGCGGGCCGGCGATACCGCCCTCCTTGGTGACATGGCCGACCAGAAAAACAGCCGTACCGGTTTCCTTGGCAAAGCGGACCAGCCGCGCTGCACTTTCGCGCACCTGGCTGACCGAACCCGGCGCCGCCGTCAGCGCCTCGGTCCACAACGTCTGCACCGAGTCGGCGACGATTAGCTTGGGTCGCGCCTTCACCGCGTGCTGCAGGATGTTCTCGACACCGGTCTCGGACAGTGCGTTGATGCCCTCCAGCGGCAGGTCCAGACGCACCGCACGACCAGCCACCTGCGAAAGCGATTCTTCACCGGTGACGTACAGCACCGGCAAGCTGCTGGCCATCTTGGCCACCGCCTGCAGCAGCAGCGTGGACTTGCCGATACCCGGATCACCGCCAACGAGTACCACCGCGCCTTCCACCAAGCCACCGCCCAGCACCCGGTCGAACTCGCTGATGCCGGTGGAAACCCGCAGATGCTCGGTCTGCTGTACGTCCTTCAAGGCGGTGATCTTGGGCGCCTCGACCTTGCCGGCCCAGCCACTGCGGCGTGCCGCCGGCGCTTTTGCCGAAGCGGCGGTCTCCAGCACGATCTCGCTCAGCACGTTCCACACACCGCATTCGGTGCATTGGCCCTGCCACTTGCTGTACTCGGCGCCACATTCGCTGCAGACGTATGCACTGCGGGTCTTGGCCATGGAAATTCCTATCTGCGTCAGCGCCGCAGGATAGCCCACCAAGGTCGCAAAGGCTGCGACAGCTAAAGTCCGCGCTGCCGCTGCCGCTAGGTAAGCGGGGCTTTGCTCCATCTCGACGTTCAGGAATTCGCATGATCGGCACTTACAACCAGGGCCTCGTTGTCGTCTCGTTACTGGTGGCGATCCTTGCCTCCTATACCGCTCTGGACATGTCCGCGCGCGTAGCCAACAGCCAAAGCCGCCGGGCCGCGCGCATCTGGCTGGTGGGCGGCGCGGTGGCCATGGGGCTGGGAATCTGGTCGATGCATTTCATCGGCATGCTGGCCTTCAAGCTGCCGATCCCGGTGGGCTACGACCTCTTCCTCACCACCTGCTCGCTGGCGGCCTCTGTTGGCGCATCGATGTACGCGCTGTGGCTGGTGTCGCGCCAACGCCTGCCTGTCGGCCGCCTGCTGTCCGGCGCGATACTGATGGGCTCAGGCATCGCGGCCATGCACTACATCGGCATGGCCGCGATGCAGATGCAACCGGGCATCGACTATGACCCGATCTGGTTCACCGCCTCGATCCTGATCGCCATTGGCGCCTCGGCGGCGGCACTGTGGATCGCACAGCGGCTGCGCCATGAGCAACCCAGGCTGTTGCCGATGCGCCTGCTGGCATCGCTGGTGATGGGCGTGGCCATCGTCGGCATGCACTACACCGGAATGGCCGCCGCGCGCTTCCCTGCCGGTTCGTTCTGCGGCGCCATCAGCGACGGCGGACTGGATACACATCTGCTCGCGGGGCTGGTCATCGTCACCACGATTGCCACCCTTGCGGTCGCGCTGCTGGCCTCGGTGTTCGACGGGCAGATGCGCCTGCGCACGGGCCTGCTGGCCCACTCGCTGGCCAACGCCAACGAAAAGCTGGTGCAGGCTGCGCTGCACGACCCGCTGACCCAGTTGCCCAACCGGGTGCTGCTGCAGGACCGCATCGAGCGCGCCATCGAGAAGGCCAACCGGCGCGAATTCGGCCTCGCGCTGATGTTCTGCGACCTCGACGGCTTCAAGAACGTCAACGATGCCTACGGTCACCAGCTCGGCGACCGCCTGCTGATGCAGTTCAGCAGGAAGGTCAGCGCTCTGCTGCGCAGCCAGGACACCTTCGCCCGTCTCGGTGGCGATGAGTTCGTCATCGTGATGGCAATTGATTCACCCGACGACGCAGCCCTGATGGCCGAACAGATCAGCGCCGCCATCAGCGCGCCCTTCCTGATCGACAATGCCGAGCTTCTGGTCAGCGCCAGCATCGGCATCGCCCTGTATCCGGAAGATGCAAGCAACGAACGCGAGCTGATGATGCATGCCGATGCAGCGATGTATCACGTCAAGCACAGCGGGCGGAACGGCCATGCGTTCTTCACCTCGACCATGCAGGCTGGCACCCGTCAGCGCCTGCGCTTGTTGCAGGACCTGCGCCACGCGACTGCGCGCAATGAGCTGGTGCTGCACTACCAGCCAAAGTTCCCAGCCGGTGGCAGTCGTGCCAACGGTGCTGAAGCGCTGCTGCGCTGGAACCATCCAGAGCTTGGCATGCTGTCACCCGATGTGTTCATTCCCGTTGCCGAGCGCAGCGGCTTGATCATCCAGATCGGCGAATGGGTGCTGGACGCCGCCTGCGCGCAACTGCGCGCCTGGCATGACGCCGGCAATAGCGATTGGTCGATGGCGGTGAACCTGTCGCCATTACAGTTCGCCTCGCCGACGCTGGTTGAAACCGTGCGCTGCGCGCTTGAGCGCCATGCGCTGGACCCGCGCCAGCTGACCCTGGAAGTGACCGAAAGCACCGCGATGAAGGACGTGGAAGCCAGCCTGCAGATGCTGGAAGCGCTGACTGCGATGGGCGTGCGCATCGCCATCGATGACTTCGGCACCGGTTACTCCAGCCTGCTCTATCTGAAGCGCATGCCGGCCACGGAGCTCAAGATCGACCGCGCCTTCGTCCGCGACCTGGAACACAACAGCGAGGATGCAGCCATCGTCTCCTCGATCATTGCGTTGGGTCGCACGCTGCAACTGCAGGTGGTCGCCGAAGGCGTGGAAACCGAGGCGCAACGTAATTTCCTCGGCGAGCTGGGTTGCGACGTATTGCAGGGCTACCACCTGGGCCGGCCGGTGGCCGCAGCGGATTTCATGCGCTGCAACGCCTGAGGCAAGCCAGCTGTTTGTAGGAGCGGCGTAAGCCGCGAAGCTGGCAATGCCTGAAAGGCCCCAAAAGCCAACCCCTCCCCAACCCTCCCCTTGGCTCCGCCAAAGGGAGGGAGCAACGGCGTAGTGCCGAGCCATGCTCGGCAGAGGCTTCACCGGCAATGCCATCCGGCTTGTAGGAGCGGCGCAAGCCGCGAAGCTGGGCTGGGCGAAACCAGCCTTCTGTCGGCGATCTGAAGGACCATCTGCTTCGCGGCTTACGCCGCTCCTACAACTGCGGCTGATGCGTTGCTTGGAAGGCTTCTGCCGAGCATGGCTCGGCACTACAAAAAACAAAAACAAAGGCCGCCTTGCGGCGGCCTTTGCTGTGCATCAAACGATCAAGCCGCTCAGTGCATCATGTGGTGATTCATGTTCCACATGACCCACAACGTGCCCAGCACGATGATGCCGATCACCACCAGGGTGAACATGCCGGCATTGACGTTCCAGCGGGCAGCCGAGGAACGATCAAGGTGCAGGAAGAACACCAGGTGCACCAGCAGCTGCAGGATGCCTGCAACCACGATCACCGCGCCGGTGGCGAAGCTGGACATACCACCGCTCATCACCACCCAGAACGGGATGATGGTGAGCACGGCAGCCAGCACGAAGCCGATCAGGTAAGACTTGACGCTGCCGTGGCTTTCGCCAGCGGCACCGTGTGCATGATTGTCATGTGCGGACATTACATCGCTCCCGACAGATAAACGACAGAGAACACGCCAATCCAGACCAGATCCAGGAAGTGCCAGAACAGGCTCAGGCACGCCATGCGGGTCTTGTTGCGCGGGGTCAGGCCATCCTGCTTGAGCTGGACGAACATCACCGCCAACCACAGCAGACCAGCGGTCACGTGCAGACCGTGGGTACCAACCAGGGCGAAGAACGCCGACAGGAAGGCACTCTTGTCCGGGCCGTGGCCGTTATGGATCAGGTGGTTGAACTCCCAGATTTCCATGCCCATGAAGCCGGCACCCAGCAGCCAGGTGATGGCCAGCCAGAAGAACATCAGGCCCTGCTTGGACTGGTGCATGGCGATCATGCCCAGGCCGAACGTCAGCGAGGACACCAGCAGCAGCGCGGTTTCCCACGCCACGAACGGCAGCTCGAACAGGTCCTTGGCCGACGGGCCACCATTGGTGCCGCCGGACAAAACCACATACGTCACGAACAGGGTGGCGAAGATGAGCAGATCGCTCATCAGGTACACCCAGAAACCGAAGACGGTGTTCTCGCTGGTGTCGTGATGCTCGTGATGGTCATCGCCATGGTCCGCAGCGTGCGCTGCGGAACCGTGGGTCATCGTGTGGGCGTTCGTGCTCATGCCTTCACCTCGGTCTTCACCAAGCCCTGAGCTTCCAGGTGCTTACGGTGTTCGTTCTCGATACGTTCCACCTCGGCAGCCGGCACCCAGTAATCCACGTCCTTGTCGAAGGTACGGTAGATGAAGGTGGCGATCATGCCGACCAGGCCGATGATGGCCAGCACCCACATGTGCCAGACCATCGCAAAGCCCAGCACCAGGCTGAACGCGCCGATGACAACACCGGTACCGGTGTTCTTCGGCATGTGGATGTCGCTGTACTTGGCCGGCTTCTGCCAGGCTTCGCCGCGCTGCTTGCGGTGCCAGAATTCGTCCAGCTCCTCACCCTTGGGCAGGGTGGCGAAGTTGTAGAACTGCACCGGGGAAGAGGTTTCCCACTCCAGGGTACGGGCATCCCACGGATCACCGGTCAGGTCAGCGTTCTTCTTGCGGTCGCGGATGGACACGGCGATCTGGATCACCTGGCACAGGATGCCCAGGGCGATGATCGCAGCACCAATCGCGGCAACCACGAAGTACGGCTGGTAGTCCATGTTCGGGTAGCTCTGCATACGACGCGTCGCACCCATGAAGCCCAGTGCGTACAGCGGCATGAAGGCCACGTAGAAGCCGATGAACCAGCCCCAGAACGCGCGCTTGCCCCAGGTTTCATTCAAGGTGAAACCGAACATCTTCGGCCACCAGTAGGTGATACCGGCAAACATGCCGAACACCACGCCGCCGATGATGACGTTGTGGAAGTGGGCAATCAGGAACAGCGAGTTGTGCAGCACGAAGTCGATGGCCGGGATCGCCAACATCACGCCGGTCATGCCGCCGATGGTGAAGGTGACCATGAAGCCGATCGTCCACAACACCGGCGAGGTGAAGTGCACGCGACCGCGGTACATCGTGAACAGCCAGTTGAAGATCTTCACGCCGGTCGGGATCGAGATGATCATCGTCGTGATGCCGAAGAAGGCATTGACGTTGGCACCCGAGCCCATGGTGAAGAAGTGGTGCAACCACACCAGGAACGACAACACACCGATCGCACAGGTGGCGTAGACCATGCCCTTGTAACCGAACAGGGTCTTGCGCGAGAACGTGGCGATCACTTCAGAGAACACACCAAATGCCGGCAGCACCAGGATGTAGACCTCCGGGTGACCCCAGATCCAGATCAGGTTGATGTACAGCATGGCGTTGCCGCCACCATCGTTGGTGAAGAAGTGCGTACCCAGGTAACGGTCCAGGGTCAGCAGCACCAGGGTGATGGTCAACACCGGGAACGCAGCAATGATCAGCAGGTTGGTGACCAGGGCGGTCCAGCTGAACACCGGCATGTGCATCAGCTTCATGCCCGGGCTACGCATCTTGAGGATGGTGATGAAGAAGTTGATACCGCTCAGCGTGGTACCCAGGCCGGAGACCTGCAGCGCCCAGATGTAGTAATCCATACCTACGCTTGGACTGTATTCCAACCCCGACAAGGGTGGGAACGCCAACCAACCGGTCGCGGCGAATTCACCGATCCACAGCGAGATCATCATCAGGCCGCAGCCTGCGACGAACAGCCAGAAGCTCAGCGAGTTCAGGAACGGGAAGGCAACGTCGCGGGCACCAATCTGCAGCGGCACCACCAGGTTCATCAAACCGGTGATCAGCGGCATGGCAACGAAGAAGATCATGATCACGCCGTGGGCGGTGAAGATCTGGTCGTAGTGGTGTGGCGGCAGATAGCCTTCGGCGCCGCCAGCGGCAACCGCCTGCTGGGCACGCATCATGATCGCGTCGGAGAAGCCGCGCAGCAGCATCACGAACGCCACGATCAGGTACATCGCGCCGATCTTCTTGTGGTCCACCGAGGTGAACCACTCCTTCCACAGGTAACCCCACAGCTTGAACTTGGTGACCGCGGCTACAACAGCCAGGCCGCCCAGCATCGCGCCGATGAGGGTGGAGAGCACGATGGGATCGTGCGGCAGTGAATCAAGAGAGAGTTTTCCAAGCATCGTCATTCTCCCGAGGTGCCGTGGCCGGCATGTGCGGCTTCGGCGGGCTCGTTGGCATTGTGACCGGCGTGGCCGTCAGCCTCGGCGGCAGCAGGAGCAGCGGCGGCAGGAGCGTCATGGCCCATGGCGGCGTGATCCATCGCGTCGTGGCCCATCGCGTCGTGGCCCATCGCAGCGTGGTCCATGGCTTCGGGCTGCATCGCCTCGTGGCCAGCACCTTCGTGCGACATCTTCTTGCCATCGTGCTTCATGCCGAAGTGGTGGTTCTCACCGGCATGCTTGGCAATGATGGTGTCGAACAGGCCCTTCTCGGTGCTGCCGTAATAGGTCACCGGGTGCCAGTCGTGGTTCTGCTCGGTGGTGAGTTCGGCAAACGCCTTCTGGTCCATGACCTTGGCATCGCCGCGCACCTTGGCCAACCAGGCCTGGTATTCCTCATTGCTCACCGCGTGCGCGGTGAAATGCATCTTGCTGAAGCCTGCACCGCTGTAATGCGAGGAGCGGCCTTCATAGCTGCCGGCCTCGTTGGCGATCAGGTGCAGCTTGGTCTCCATGCCGGCCATCGAGTAGATCATGCTGCCCAGATGCGGAATGAAGAACGCATTCATCACCGTATCGGCGGTGATCTTGAAGTTCAGCGGAGCATCGACCGGGAAGGTCAGCTCGTTGACCACGGCGATATTCTCTTCCGGGTAGACGAACAGCCACTTCCAGTCCAGCGAGATCGCTTCGATCACCACCGGCTTGGTATCGGACTCCAGCGGCTTGTACGGATCCAGCGCATGCGAAGAGCGCCAGGTCAGCACGGCCAGGACCAGGATGATCATGCACGGGATCGACCAGACCACCACTTCGATGGCGGTGGAGTGAGACCAGTTGGGCTCGTAACGGGCCTTGGTGTTGGATGCGCGGTACTTCCACGCGAACACCAGCGTCAGCACGATCACAGGAATGACCACCAGCAACATCAGCACCGTACAGGTGATCAGCAGCGTGAGTTCATCCCGGGCGATCTGGCCCTTGGGGTCAAACAGGGCCCAGTCGCAGCCCGTCATCATGACGGCCATAGCGACAATGAGGCCCGGACGCAAAAAGCGTCCAAGAGTTTTCAACGGAATCATCGGTCGATCCAATTGCGAGGGAGAGCCGGACCTGGCAAGCCCATACATGCAAACGCAAACGAGCGCCCGGGGATTGCCCTCCGGGAGACATGTAGGGGGTTGTCAGATTTCAGCCCCGCAATTTTAGGCCTTCACACACCACTTAAGAAAGGTATTGACAATGATTTCGCGCAGCAAAAGCGGGCAATCCCGTGCGACACGTTGTCGCACCTGCGCGTGACAAGGGGCAGATTCGGCAAAGCCCCAAAGCGTTCGCAACGGCCACATCACTTCGCATTCGTACCAACGCCAGAAACACGGACCAGTTGCAGGCACGTCAACTGCGATGAATGGCCGCATGTACCAGTGCCGGCCTCAACTCATTCAGGTTCATGAGTAACACCAGTCCTCAGCGCGATGGGCAAGCCTACTTGGTCATGTGCCCAAACCGGACATTTGTACGAGGGTATGAGCGCAGCCAGTACAGCAGCGAGGCAAGCGACAACAGCCGCAACATAAGAATCCCTCGCAACCCAGCTCGAGCGCAGGTCACTGCCTCACCCACAGAAAAGGCCCGCACGAGGCGGGCCTGATCTGGTGCCGGAAATAGGAATCGAACCTACGACCTACGCATTACGAACCCACGCCAGATCAAGCACTTAGATAGATTTCCGGCGTCGAACAACTTACAGACGACATCTGTCCCCCTACTCCGCCCGACCTTGCCGGCTAGTGCGAGCTCTCCAAATCCGGCTGCCGGTCTCTGGGGAGACGCGTCACCAGTGACGACGCCGAGCGCTTCGGGCAGAGACACCCGCCCCGGGATAAGCGCCTCTGAAGCCGGAAGCTTGCGTCGCGACGATGGTTGCGGATGAGGATGCGGACACTCCTTATATATGTGCATCCCCGTCAGAAGCGGGGCCGGACCGAAGAGCGGTGCATATCGTATGCACCACCACATTGCCCCCTCCCCGTTTCAGATCAACAAGTTGACCTAGTCCTAAAGCATCGTAAGTGGCTGGTAAGTCGGTAAGGCACGGCGTCGATCCCATGCATACCCATGAACTGCCAAGCATCGCGTTCGCAAGCAATCGTATTGCCGGGAAAATTACAACAGACTCATCAGCCTATGATGGCCCACTGCATGGTTGGTGTTTTGCATTAAGCCTCGCAAGCGATTTGCACCCCTAAATTGACACCTAGCTGTGATCACTTAATCTATCCACCCAGACATGGGAGATGGAATGAAACTTCGACTGATTGCAATAACTCTCGCGATTGGCACTGCCGGATGCTTTACAAATTCGAAGCCGGTCACCATTAGCGCAGCAATACCGGCGCCGCCAGAGAGGGTCCTCGCGTTTCAAGAGCCTGGAAGTGAAACTTCCGGCCGCATCGTAGTAACGCGCGACAAAGGGTTCAGCGGCAGCGGCTGTCTTTACGCCTTCTATATCAATGGCACACTTGCCGCACGACTTGAAACCCACGAAACTGCGAGCTTCATCGTCCCAGCAGGCGAGCATCTATTACGTTCTGGTCGCGACCCGCAAGGCCGCGGACTATGCGGCACATATCAAAGCGAATGGACCCAGCGAGAGACAGCTCTCAGAGCAGGCGAGACAAAATTTTTCCGCCTTAGCATTGACGTGAATGGCAGGACTGATATCCAGCGCGCGGATTGATGCTTCATCACGCAACGGCATAGTCCCCCGATTACTCGAATGCCCGCCTATAGGCGGGCATTCCTTCTACACCCTCCATCGTCATTGGCCGAGCGAGTCGCCGACACTTGCGCTGGCTTCTTCAATGCGGGATCAATGCGACTGAGGACAAGAACCAGCCTCATTGGCATGGGCTGGTCTCGTTGATCGTTTGAACCTCAGAGCGTCGCACTAAGTATGCGCAAAATGGATGCCGTTTTTGTTTCTCGGGCTTGCAACTATGGTATGCACCGCCACCTTGCACCCCACCCATTGCAAATCAATAAGTTGACCCAGTCCCAAAGGACCGTAAGTGGCTGGTAAGCCGGTAAGGCACGGCGTCGATCCCGTTAGCAGTCCAAAACATCGGCCCTCCGTCTTCTGAGCCCGCTTCGACCCTGAACGTGTTAAAAAGCCCCTTGTTGACAAATGGAAGGCGGATCATGCCGCCGCTTACGGGGACGTCGGGAGCGGCATAAATCAACACCCTGCGGGCGATTACTGGCTGAATCGCATTCTACAACCGACAGCGCCCACATCACGAGCTGAAGATGATGACTCAAGACGCGGACTATGCCACTACACCAATCGCATGACCTGAGCAGAAAGCGGCGGATCATTACATTTTACGCACGGCGTCATGCCCTTCTCCGACTTGAATGTTCATTCCATCCAAAAATGAGAGAAGCCGGATCGCGCAAGGCCCTCAATAGCAAAAAGCCTCCTTTCGGGGGCTTTTTTGCATACAGAGCTCGATCAGTCAGTAGATTTCTTCAGGGACAGGCACCTTGGCGATCAACTGGAGTTCGTCGTTTTGAAGACGAAAGAAGAATGCGTAGTTGCCGGACGAATTGAAGTCATCGTCAAACTCGCCACCTTCTGCAATCAATAGTTCACTGCTGGGCAGATGCTTCCGAACTCGGGGCCCCAGTTCACCGCCCAAACCACTTTTAATGACCTGCCCTGTCCGCTTGTTAACGAAGGTCGTGTAGCCGCATGAGGTACCACAGCCCCAACCTGCCGATACGTACTCGCCAGCGAAATCCACAGGATCCTCAGCAAGCGCAGTAGATATGCGGGTTCTAAAAGTCCTAGCTTCTTCACTGCTGGTGTCTAGCTTGGCCGCTGGACCGGAGTAGACCTCGGCAACCGGATAGTCTGTGAACTTCGGGGTTCCACCCTCACCGTTGCCACTAAAAATTCGATCTCGGATCGCTTCGTTTGCGGCCACCTGCTCCGGCGTGTTCTCTGCTGACTCGTTCAACGCTGGCACCTGGCCCGCATCGGCGGCCACTGCGAGATCCGCGACATTAGCCGCAGCAATTGCTGGATCCACAACATCGGACACTGCTACTTTCTGCGGGACAGCCGCGTCTGTAGAGTTCGCCGTGAGTGCTGCTTCCAATGCCTGTATCAACATCGCTCTATCTTGGCCCACAAACGTAATGGCATGGACCAAATGCTTGTCGTTGTCGTCAAGCTGACTGGTGTAGGAAATTTGGGTTCTATGACCGTTTCCGCTCCCAGCCTTGATGACCATCGTTGCTTCGCAAGTGTATTTCTTGATGTTCTCTTCCAATGAGGTCGCATGCGGAAGTTCTATGTTGAGCCATGACCGCAGTGTTTCATTTGAAAGCTTGTTTGCGCCCACTGCCCCAACATCTTCGGCAATGATTTGCCTGACCAGATCTAACGTTTCCGTGTCCGAGCATTTAGGCACCTGACCGCCCAGCATTGAACAACCCGCAGACGCGCCCGCCACACCAAGCGCAGCTAACAGCAATCGCTTTCCCATACCCCCCCCCATACTCCCGACTAAGACCAATTATGCCCGACATCGGGTGTTTCGTCTCCAATTACAAAGGACCTGTCGCAGCCGTCGTTCTTGGGTTTAAGTGCGCGGAGCATCCCCGCTTTGGGGGTGTCGCTACCGCAGCGTTCTATTTGGTTTGGCTTTGGGGCATGCTTCTGATTGGCGTGCTAGTCGTTTTGTTCGGGCGGGTCAAGCGGGCGTAGGACAGAACGTCCAACTGATGGCCACCGGGTGGGCAGACCTCAAGCCGGCTGAGATGTGAGCACCGATCCCTGCCCTTCGTGTGTCATGCCCAGCGTGACCCGATAGGAACGACCACGGACATTGGCGTGGAACTCAAGCCAGTCGCCGTATGGCTTTGCTACCCGCGTGATGATTGGGCATTTGCGCTCATGGACGTAGCTGACCACTGCGCTGTATGAAATCTCATCGTAGGCGGTCCCCATTGCACTCGGCTCCCTGCCAAGAGTCTCGATTGCCCATTCGATCATCTGCGTAGTGCGGGCATCGTTACGTCTCGGAGCGTTGATGGGGAGTCGACGTTCGATTGGCGTGTGAAGACTACGATACTGCTCTTCAGTAGGAGCAATGCTTGCGAACTTGGCTTTGTCCACTGCGTCCAGACGACCCCACATCTGACAGACGAAATCGATGCTGCCGGATTGCTGCTCCACGAAGGATGCGCCATTCTTCTCCATCTCCGCAGCAAAGCCCAGCAGAGATTCCAGGGATTGCTGAGTGTTGAGCATCACGCCTAAGTAACCCTCCGGAATCCCCCTTCGCTGGGCCATCATCAGTAACGCGCTGAAAAAAGCACCTCGCCGATCCTCGTTCTTAACCCAAGAAGGAAGATTCTTAGGCCCATCGTTGTCAATCGCTTTGAACGCACGACTCTTATTGACCTCGTGCATCCTTCCTTTAGCTCCGAGAATGGCCTTACCTACAAACAACGCACCATATAAAAGGAGCGAGAGGCCGCTCGTAGGAATCGCAAGGGCTAGCGCAATTAGGAAAAGGATTGCCATGTGTCTTTGAGGAGGTGAAAAAGGTGTCGATCGGGGGATTTATACGGTCCAATGTCATCGGTGAGCCGCCCTCGATTCCCGTGCCAAACTGACGCCGGCTTTAAATCACTTAGATGTTGCGATACTCAATTTGAATATTTTCAGCCACTGATATCAGTTGCAATAAGTCTGATTGCCGTAAGTCGTGCAAGTGCGACTGTTACCGTTGCTATCAGTGGTATAGCTAGTGTTGCCATATTGCTGGGTGGTGGCGCGATTGCCTTGATTGTCAGTTGTGTAGGTCGTATTGCCGTACGTTTGGCTGGTCGTTCCGTACCCGTTACTGTCGTTCCGATAAGTCGTATTGCCGTAGGTCTGATATGTCCCGCTGGTGCCAGAGCTGTCGTTGCGGTAGGTCGTGTTGCCGTAATTGCTATAGGTAGAGGAGGTGCCGTTTGCGCGATTCTGGTAAGTTGAATTTCCGTAACTCGAGTACGTCGATTGGGCCGACGCGACGCTGGAACTGGCTAGTAGAATTACGGAAAGTGCGGTTGTGTACTTCATGGGTTCCCTCGATTGGTTGCATTTTCAGTGAGAATACCTCGAATATAGTTCAGAGTCTAACTGCTCAGTCTTGATCGTAAGAGTTGCTGGTAGGTAGATGGGTAAATGACCACGCTTGTCCAGACACTTCATACATACCCCGCAACCAGCACCGCTACAGGCATCCGCCAAACCACCGCCGCCCACATGGCGCGCGCTGCAGATATCCAGCATGCGTTTGAGTTGAGCTTTGCATGGGCAAAAGCACCCAAGTACCTGCTTGGCTACGATGATCCACGCGCTAGCGGAGTCACTTGGGCCAGCCGCGCAGTGATTTGCATGCGTAACGGTGTCGCTTTGTTGTGCGTTTTGCGGCCTTGTAGGCATGCGGGCGTTGGGTGTTGCCTGCAACGTGACTTTGGGTTGTCACTGCAGGGCCCAGTCCCGCCATGCCCCCATCGAGTTGGGATGGCAGATCAGCGTCGAGGTCGCGGGCAAAAGTTTGAGCGTAGATCCGGCAAGATTGCGATGATGTCGCTTGCAGCGATTCGGCATGTATCAGGTCAAATCGTCGAAAAGCTTCATACTTGGGCGGGCGTCCGCATGAGCAACGGAATTGCCTGAGTATTCCGCGACAATCGGCATATTGAATACCTATGAAAGCTCACCAAAAGCCCGCTGTGCGCAACGCAGGTGCGTGCAGCATAACCCCTATCTGAACGATTAAGGTTGACCCTGTAGCGCCGCAGAGAGGGTTTAAGCTGGGGGCGGTTTCCTGGAGGTTTTCTTTCCCTCAAACCCTCCGGAATGAAATCTATTGCGCGCCCCGAAGGGCGCGCAACAGAGCCGAGGAGCGAGGGCCGAAGGCCCGAAGTGACGTTGGCTCTGGCTTATCAAAGCTCCCCGCCTCTGCCTCCTTCAACAATTCCGGAATCAAGACCCTGCGCGGCCCGAAGGGACGCGCATCTGGACCCAAGGTGCGAGGGCCGAAGGCCCGAGTGCCGTTGGGTCCAGGCTCGGTACGTCCCAAAGTGCAGCCCGCATAGATTTTAATCTTCTTCGTAGAAGAAGATTGCTCTTGATCTGTAGCTTCTATGGAGCAGCTGACATTTTGCCTCCCATATCACTGGAAGCGCTTGAAGCAGCTACTTTCGCAGCCGTTTCGCGCCGCAGTTTATCGCGACGCCTGCGTTGACTATCCCGGTTCTGCCGTCGCCTGCGATCAGCGCGCGGATCACCCGAGCCACCAATTGCGATCAACTTGCGCGTCACTTTACGCTTGAGCGCTGAGCATTGCACCGCGAACTGACAGGTATGGCACGGCGCATCGCGCTCGTTAGTCCGATTACCAATGCATGCCGGCACATAGGCATCAGACGCGTTGCCGACATCGGCTGACTCGCCAACCAGCACCATTGCGTCACGTACCAAGTCCGGATCAAACATCGTACCCGCACGCTCTTCCGTCAATGGACCGCCCACGCTGAGATATCGTGCCAACCGTGCAGGACGATCTTTGGCGTACAACACATCAGCATGCAACATCCGCATTGCTGCGGCATAGACGGGATCGTCGCTAATAGGCTCGACAAAGAAGCACTCATCCCAGTCCGGCAAGAACAACCGCTCGCTGGTTTCAGCCCATGTGGGATGTCCACGCATCCAGGCGTTGAACAACTTCCCGGAGCACAGTTGGTTAGGCAGGGGAGGCTGTTTTGCTTTCCGGCCTACGATCCAGCGTTCCATGATGATTTCGCAGAACAGATCGTACGGCATGCCCAACTCATCCGCGCGCTGTCGGGCTGTCCACAGCGAAGTCATATCAGCCAAGTCATTCATGGCGAAGCTGGCTTCGATGGGCTGCTTGCCGGGTGCTTCGGTGGCGCTGAAATGGCGCGCCCACACTCGCCGATAAGCGACTAGGTACGCGTCATTGAACTGCTGGGTTGCTTGCAATGGTGTCATGTACCGATGGCCGATCCATCGGGTTTGATGGAGTGCAGCCTCTTTGGCAAGCAGCTTCGGGGCAATGTATGTTCGCTGGAAGGCCGCTTCGGCGACACGTCGCTGCTCGGGATCACTAATGGCGAGCACCTTGGCGTAGATGCTGTTCCGTCGATGCGCATCGCTCCGGTTCTTGACGGACTTCTTTTTCCGCGCCGGGTTGGTCCGCTTGGTGGTCTTGCTGGTCTTGGTCTTAGCTTTTTTCTTGGTCGTCATCCTGATTTCTCGGTGTGTAGAGATCAGTGTTATACCGAGGGAGCTGACGAAACCAACCTGTGCGTTTATGTTTTGTTCATTATTTCTCGGAGGCATCAAGTTCCGCATTAAAAACAGTGTGTTATGCGCCCCACCTGTATGGAGTTGCCCGTCACGACGTTCCACTTCGCCTGCAACGGATAGCAATTCCGGCGTCCTGTCTAGGACTTCCATCTTGGATACGGATCATCCGGATTCGCGCGCTGTGGGAACGCATTGCACCAGGGCTTGCCAGTGTGCATATGGGGCGCTCCGTGTTATGCAGCTACGTGCGTAGCAGTGATACGACAGGCGAAGCACCACGAGCTGCACAGCCAGTCTGGCGTGCGTTGAAAAGCGACGGTGTGTGCTATTGCAATGAGCGCCGTCAGAACATGCATGCAATGCCGAATCAACTACATTCGAGCGCGGCAAAAACGCACATCGCACCGAAGCGCGCGAGCGTGCTTGTGGGGCACACTTCGGCATATGCCTGCGATGGGTCGCGCGTAACGATGGACGAGGCTCTATGGGCGTTACGGACGCTCTGGGATGCTTCTGGATCGGGCTACGCGGGCGAGCCGAACAATCCATCAGAGCTCCGCATGCCCAACAACGCAAAAGGCGCGCTGACATCACTGCCAACGCGCCGGCAAGCTGACTATCAAGCTATCTCGATGTGCCCATGACTTAAATCTCTCCAGCTCGTGCTTTACGACAGAGGTCCGTAACTACCATGACGCTATCTTGGTCATGGGCGACGTTGATAATCATCGCCTCGGATCCAACAATGACCCCCATGAAAGGCATATATCCGACGTATGCTCCGTACGAGTTCTTTGAATTTACTTCGCCACAATATACCCCTTCGCCCGGGCCCTTGAATTCCGCACTTGCTCTGTCAATGCGTTCAATCCGCCTGAACTGCGCGCTACCAGGGTCCTTGAAATTTTCCGTAACTGCTCCGCGCAAGCGCTGCATTTGCTGCGGTGAAGGGGCTGCATGAGCGACACCAATTCCACCGACGACTAGTACCAGAAGTGCTCCAAACTTCATTCTTTCCCCCTTTTTAAACGTAAGAACTATCGATTTCACGCCGCCAGTTTCGCTACTGCGGCGGCGAGCGTGTCTGGTGCCAAATGAGCGTATCGCAAAGTCATCGTGATGTCGGCATGGCCCAACAGTTCCCGCACGGTGTTCAAATCCACGCCTGCACGTACCAGTCGCGACGCAAAGTGATGGCGCAGGTCGTGAAAGCGAAACTGCGTGATCCCCGCATCAGCGATCAACTTGGCCCAGCCCTTCTTGATATCGCCTACCTCGAACACTCGCCCGGAACTTCCCACTCCAGCGCGCGCCCAACGCTGCAATACATCCAACGCCTCGACGTTCAACGGAATGTGGCGCTGACGACCTGACTTGGCGTTCTCGGCCCGGATGGTCAGCATCTTGGCTTCCAAGTTCACATCGTTCCAATCCATCGACAGCAGTTCGCCGCGTCGCATGCCGGTGTTCATCGCCAGCAACACGACCGGCGTCAGATGATCCACATAGCCATCCAACGGCAAGTCCGGCAACACGGTTTGTCCGTAACGACGTCGGGCGGCATTTGCGTTCGCCCTACCCTGCACGCCTGCCAGATCACGTGCAGCCATCATTGCCCGCAAACGTGCTTCCTCATCTGCGGACAGGAACCGAACCACCTTCCGGCTTTGCACAGAGCGCTGACGCATGCCCAACAGCGGGTTCACATCAATCAACTTCCACTCAACGGCCTTGGACAACGCCGAACGCAGGCAAGCGAAGTCCCGGGCTGCGGTCGCCTTGGTGACGGCATCCACACCCGTCACACGGTCACGCCACCAGCGATCCATCATCGGCACGTCGATATCGACCAACTGCTTGCGGAGCAGCCCCGGGAATACCGTGCGGATGCGGCCTGCGTACTTGGCCCCGCCCTTCAGCTCCATCAGGGCCCAAGGCTCGAAATGGTCGATCAGCAAAGTTTCTAGGGTGCAGCTCGTGGGCTTGGACTTTGCCAGCGCCGGCAATCCAGACTGAACGTATTCAGCAACCGCTTGCAGAGCATGCTCCCGGGCTTGGTCCAGGGTCAGATGATCTATCGCTCCCAGCGTTCGGCGCTTCCCATGCGCCCAAGTCACGATCCACGCTTTATGACCTGACGGCTGCACCCGCAAGATCAGACCGCGTACCTGCGTGTCCCTAAGCTCATAGGGGCGATCCTTGGCTGGGGCGCTGGCGACGATGCGCTTGGTGAGGACGGTTCTCATTGGTAGCGGGTTCCGTAAGTGGCGTGGAAGCCAACTTAGGACGCCGATGACGTGATTGACCGGATGCGGATCATCCGCAAGTCGCGAAGATGTCAGCAGTGGCTACCTGTCCAATGCAAGGAAACCCAGGCCTCCCAATGCTCCTCGACATCGCCCACAGAAAAGGCCCGCACGAGGCGGGCCTGATCTGGTGCCGGAAATAGGAATCGAACCTACGACCTACGCATTACGAATCGCTGCGCGCGCATGATGCCATGATTTGGTATCAGATGGCCTAAGTGCGCTTACAGCAAGGGAAAACCGCGACCTAATGAGGCTTCAGGGGCAGTTACGGCGCGTCTGAACACGGCACCTTGTGGTGCGAAACCGTGTCCGTGCCGTGGCCCCGCCACCCACGGAGCCAGCATGAAGTTGAAGATCACCCAGTCCCTCGTCGAGAGGGCGCCCCGGCCCGAGCCGGGCAAGTCCGCCCTGTACGCCGACACCGAGATGAGGGGGTTCTACCTCATCGTCACCCCCACCAAGCGCAGCTTCTACGTGCAGTCCCTCGTCAACGGCCGACAGGTCAGGACGAAGCTGGGCGACCATCCGGCAATGGACGCCAAGCAAGCCCGAGACGCCGCGCGGCAGACGCTGGTCGGCATGCGCGGCGGCACCAACCCGAACGAGGAGCGGCGCCGGGCGCGTGCGCGCGGGATCACTCTGCGCGAGGCGCTCGACCTCCACCTGGCGGCCAAGCCGCTGTCCCCGAGGACCAAGGACGACTACCGCTACAACTGCGAGCAATACCTGTCCGACTGGCTCGACAGGCCGCTGGCCGAGCTCGGCGCGGACCGATCGGGCGTGCGCGACAGGCACCGCAGGATCACCGAGCGGCACGGCGCGCCCTCGGCGGACAACGCCTTCCGCATCTTCAGGGCCGTGTACAACCGGGGCCTGCGCGAGCACCCGGACCTGCCGCCGAACCCCTGCGGGAACGTGGACTACCACGGGCTGCGGCGGCGCAAGGTGGACGCGCCGACGGACAGGCTCAGGGCTTGGGGCAAGGCGGTGCTCGGCCTCCACCCGGTGCGGCGCGACCTGCACCTGTTCATGGTGCTCACCGGCATGCGGCGCACGTCTGCCTGCGAGGCGCGCGCATCCGACCTGGACCTCGCCTCGGGGCGCCTGCACGTGCCGAAGCCCAAGGGCGGATCGACCCGCGCGTTCGACCTGCCGCTGTCCGGGCCGCTCACCGACCTGCTCGGCCACCGGGTAGAGGAGAACCCCCGCCTCCACCGCAAGACGCCGTGGCTGTTCCCCGCCGAGTCAAAGTCGGGTCACGTCGCCGAGGTCGCACAGCACGAGCTGGACGGACTGACGGGCCACGCCCTGCGGCACACGTTCGCCACGCTGGCGGTGCAGGCGGGCGTCCCGCTGCTTGAGCTGAAGTACCTGCTCAATCATGCGGCGAGCAACGTCACGATGTACGCCTCGTCCAGCAGCGCGTCCAGGGCGACCTCGATGGCCTTCTCCCAGCGGGTTCGGAACTCGATGTCGTTGGCCTTGTGGTAGAAAGCTGTCCGCCTGCTGATGCCAGCGGCGGCTGCGGCCTGCTTGGGCGAGCACGTGTCCTCCAGCACCTGGAAGAACAGCTCGCGCCGCTCGGGCGTGAAGGTGTTCGGGATGGAAAGCACGGCTGCGGTCTCCGGGGTAAAAAGTGGCTTACGTTGTGATGGTGTCGTGCTTACGCGCGCAGGCACGCCATCGTTCAAGCAGCCGGATCAACGGCTTGGATGCGGGCGCGGCTGCGACAGCGGGCTCGCTGCGCGGCACCAGCTTCGACCCGATCCAAGCCAGGACCACCAAGACGACCAGAAGAACCCCTATCCGCTTCATGCGCTCCCCCTGAGCCATGCCAGTAAATAGTCCATTTTGGACTAACCCAATACGGACTCTAGCGTGCAGTGACCAGCCTGTCACCGCGCGATGGCCCAATCGACCCACAACCCCGATTACCAGCTACTGCTGACCGTCCTGAAGGCGGCCCGCAAGCGGGCGGGTGTCTCACAGGTCGATCTGGCCGAGCGGCTGGGGAACACGCAGACCTTCGTGTCCAAGTGCGAGCGCGGGGAGCGGCGCATCGACGCCGTGGAGCTGGTCGAGTTTGCCGAGGCGCTCGGCGTGCCGCCGCTCGGGCTGCTGACGGAGTACCTGGAACGACGCAGCGCGGGGAGCTTCCCCAAGGCACGAAAGACGAAGGGCCGCGGCTAGCGCAAAGCAAGAAGGGCAGCCTTGTGGGCTGCCCTTCTCACCTTTAGGTGGTGCCGGAGATAGGAATCGAACCTACGACCCCATCATTACGAATGACGTGCTCTACCAACTGAGCTACTCCGGCGGAAACCTGAAACTTGTTCAAACCGTGTCCGTACAACCTTGCCATCGGACCGCTGGCGACCCTAAGGCCATGAATCCTAAGCCATCTGCCGCCGTCACCGCGACAACCGCGTCGCGATTACGAATGCGCCGCTCTACCAACTGAGCTATTCCGGCGAAGGCGCGAATTGTAGGCAAAGGCAGGAGCTGCGGTCAATCCACCCGTTGCATGTGATTGCCCGGAGGCCCGGGACAGCCATCACCGGGCCGCCAGCGCGCCTGCCCGGGGAGGCGGCCCAACCAGATTACGGGAACAGCCACGGTCCGTGATCCACGCCGCCCGCTACCTCCCCAACCGCCGCGCCGCCGCCAACCGATACGCCCGCAACCGCGCATGCAGCATCGGGTCACCAGCAAAGCCCATCCCCGCGGGCAACAGCGCAGGGTCGAAGGCCATTTTTTCGCTGACTGGCCTGTTGCGGCAGCAGCCGCTCCAACCATATATGGCCCAGTGCGAACGATGGCGAGGCGGGATCCCAGCTGCGGGTTATGTCGGCCGGGTCCTCGCCTTCGGGTACCGGAGTGAACAGCAGGGCGAACACCACGCTGCCTTTGGACAGCTCGCCGCGCAAGCGCTTGTCCAGATAGTCCGGGCCATCTGGCGGTGCGCGGGCAACGTAAGGCTTGGTCGCGCGCACACTGAGACGGCCGATGCGTGCGTGTCCGTCCGTGGCGATCAACCGGTAGGCATGCAGCATGTGGTAATCCATGGCGCTGAAGCTGCTGGCCACTGCGCCCGCACGCAATTCCTCGAAATGCGCCACCGCCGGGCAGCCGGCCATCT
This sequence comes from Stenotrophomonas sp. STEN038, assembly GCF_056759895.1. Lineage (NCBI taxonomy): Bacteria > Pseudomonadati > Pseudomonadota > Gammaproteobacteria > Lysobacterales > Lysobacteraceae > Stenotrophomonas > Stenotrophomonas sp. STEN038. The sequence continues at coordinate 12,566 of NZ_JBRRDW010000034.1, read as the reverse complement.
GTGCCGCCAACATCGCTGGCGAGCGCTCACGTTGGTTCAGCGCGTTCAAAAAGACGAGAAATGCTTCGGGATCACCGGCCGGGAAACCTTCGAGCGAATGACCGACCAGCACCATCGCCGCCTTGTTGCCGATCCGCAGCGCCAGTCCGCGCGGTTCGCCAGCGGGGCTGCGCTGGTCGATATGCGGATTGGCCCCGGAGCTGGAGAAGCGCGCCAGCACACGCATATCCTCGCCGCCGAACACCGCAGCCATACAGAACTGCGGTGCGGTTGAGGTGGCGCGGAAGTGGCCTTCCACCAGCAGGCCGCGCGCATGATTCACTCGGCCACCGGCCGCAACTTTTGCCCCGAACTGCAGGGCAGCGAACAACGCCTGCGACATATCTGTCGCCATTGCCATGTCCTCGCGCCGCAGCACCGTGGCAACAAACTCAGCTCACGGACGTGCGGCGCTGTTCAGCGCTCTACCAGACCTGGGTGCAGCGCGATGTGTTTGTATTCGAGGAAATCTTCCAGCGCAGCCAAACCATTGAGCCGCCCCAGCCCTGATTGTTTGAATCCACCCTCCTCCGTGCCGTCAAACACCCGCGCCCAGTCGTTGATCCAGACCGAGCCGGCATCGAGTGCCTCGGCTACACGTAGTGCGCGGTCCACGTCGCGCGTCCATACGCTGGCGGCCAATCCATACTCGTTGTCGTTGGCCAGGCGGATCGCCTGTGCCTCATCGCTGAAGCGCTGAATGGTGAGCACTGGGCCGAAGGTTTCCTGCTGGATGATTGGCAGCGCGTTGTCGAACACTTCCAGCAAGGCCGGGCGGAAGAACGCACCCTTGCGCAGCGGGCCGGTAGTAATGGGGCCACCACGTTCAACCACGATCGCACCGGAACTGATCGCTTCCTGCACCACTGCATCCACCCGCTCCACATTTGCGCGGTCGATCAGAGGTCCCATGTCGCTGCTCGGGTCGGCCGCAGGCCCAACCTTGACCATGCGCAGGCGAGCACCCACGCCATCGCGCACCGCCTCGTAGATGCGGTCATGCACCAACAGCCGCGAACCGGTCATGCAGAACTGGCCACTGAATACCGTCAGCGCTTTTTCAATCACCGGTAGCGCCTGGCCCAGATCGGCGTCTTCAAACAGGATCATCGGCGTCTTGCCGCCCAGCTCCATGCCAAAGCGCTTGAGATGTTTTGCGCCGGTGCTGCTGATCGCCCGGCCGGTGCGGGTGGAGCCGGTAAAGCTCACCACCGGCACCTGTGGTGTATCCACCAGATAGCTGGAACCTTCGGGGCCACTTTCAAAGAACAGATTGATCACCCCTCGCGGCAAGGACTCGGCCTCAGCCATGATCTTGGCCATGGTGCTGGCGGTCTGCGCTACCTGCGAAGGCAACTTGATCACCGTAGTGCAGCCCGCAGCCAGCGCTGGCGCCAATGAACGGATGGTCAGTACCACGGGCGAATTCCACGGCGCGATCACTGCCGCCACACCCATGGGTTGGCGTAGGATCATCGACAGCCGGCCGGGTTTTGGCCGCAGCGAGCGGCCCGCTTCCAGCATCGCCGTCGCCGCCGAATAGCTTAGCTTGCTGGGCACCATGTCCAGCTCGAACGCGGCCTCGGCAGTGATTTTGCCGTTCTCCAACGACAGGATCTCCGCCAGCCGGTCACGGTTGCGCTCGAATGCCTGCGCCAGCTGTTCCAGCACCCGTGCGCGCAGTTCATGGTCGTGCGCCCACAAGGTCTGCTCGAAGGCCTGCGATGCCGCGGACACCGCTGCCATCGCCGCCGCACGACCGTTGTCCGGGTAGCTACCAATCACCTCGTACGTAGCCGGATTTATCGAATCCTTGAGCACACCATCAAAGCGCGGAATGCCATTGATCCAGTTGGCTGCCCGGCGCAGTTGCTCTGGTGATCTGCTTGCATCGCTCATGGTAACTCCACACATTGACTAGTCATGACCTGCCGGCCGTTCCTTGTCTGGCGTCCAGCAGCGACGCGCCGCTGATACCAGCACCTGCACCAACGGCGCGCTGACGTTGACCACGATCGGCACGATGATCAGCGTCGATCCCATAACCCGCAGTGGCAGCGGCCAATGCCGGAAATACGGGCCAAGCAGACTCAATACCGTCAGCACAGTTGGATACACCGCCAGCCAGATCAGCGCGGTACGTTTCCATCGCTGCGCGAGCTCGGTGCGCCACATCAGCTGTCTGCATCCCGCATCCATTGGCTGATACGCTCAGCCAACATGATCACCGTCGGGTTGGTGGCCACGCAGGGAACATCCGGGAACGCCGAGGCGTCGGCCACGCGCAGGCCATCTATGCCGCGCACACGCCCTTGGTAATCGAGTACCGCATGTGCATCGTAGGCACCGCCCATCGGCGCGGTGGAAGTGGGATGGTGGTAGATATCCAGGGCCATCGGCAACGCAGCTTCCAACTCCTGGTACGAGCTCGACAGCGCACCAGGCACCATTTCCTCGGCAATCATTGCCGCCAGCGGTCCCTGCCTGGCAATGCGCCTGATCAGTTCGATGCCCTCCACCATCAACTGCCGATCCTGCACATCGGTCAACAGATTGAGCGCGATGACTGGCGCCACATCGGCCACCCGCGAGCGCAGCCTCACTGTGCCCCGCGAGCTCGGCCGGGTCAGCGCCAACGCCAACATGAAGATGGCGCCGGTGGGCGACGCCTGCGGATCACCGTAGTGCACTGCCGATACGTGGAAGTCACCGACATTGGCAGCCGTCCTGGATGACTGCGCCCACAGAATCGCCCCCACGGGTGGCACCGGCAGACCAAGCAGGTCCGGACGCGCCGCCCAGGTGGTGTAGAAGAAGGGGTGCTCCTGCAGTCGCTGGCCGACCGGCAGATTGGCGACCACATCAATATCCAGTTCCAGCAGATCATTGGCGGGACCAATGCCGGAACGCAGCAGCACCGCTGCCGTGCCGTAGGTACCCGCACTCAACACGATGTTGTCGGCTTCGATGCGCTGACCATCGGCCAGCACCACCGCAGCTGCGCGGCGACCATCAAACCCGATCCGGTCAACCAGGGTCTGGCTGCGAATGCACAGGTTGGGGCGCATCCGCACATCGAGGGTTAGATAGGTCATGCCTGTATTCAGCCGCTGCCCCATCCGGTTATTCATCGGGTAAGGGTCAACACCGAACGGTTGATCGCTGTTGAAGTCAGTCACCTTCGCGAAACCTGCCTGTACAGCGGACGCGACAAAAGCACGCTGCATATCCGAGACTTCATCGTCCTGCAGGTAGTGGATCGGCCACGGCCCACTTCGCCCATGGAAGGCATCGTCACCATGCACGGTGCGCTCGCTGCGTTGGAAGAACGGCAATACATCCTGCGCAGTCCAGTGTTCAAGCCCGGCTGCGGTCCAGCGCTCGAAGTCACCTGCGGGCGCGCGCATCGCCACACCCGCATTGACCGCCGAACAACCACCCAGCACCTTGCCGCGCGGCACCGGCATCGCCGCGCCATAGATATTGGGCTCAGCCGAGAAGCCCCAGTCGTGTGCGGTATCGCCACCGATGATGTGCTGCAGGCGCACCACATCAGGATAGGTGTCCGGCGCATAGGCCTGCCCCGCCTCGATCAACAGCACGCGCCGGAACAAGTCCTCGCTGAGTCGGCTCGCCATTACCGCACCGGCCGAACCGCCACCGACAATCACCACGTCATAGTGAGAGTCACCCGAGACAGCCACCGCATGCGCACTGTCACCATGCACCTGTACGCCTGTACCCGCGTATTTTTGCCGAGTAGCCATGGCGAACACCTCCTTGCAGCAAACCCTTCACGCCACCTCCCGTTGCCTGCAAACGCATTGATGCACACGCGGTCGGCAACGGGACCATGGCGAAGATCCTCGACCGAACCCGGCGCGGGCGGAATCCGTGCACGGGTCTTCACACTCAGGAACAAATGTCCTCAGTCCTGTCATCGCTGGAATCACTGAATGGCTTGATCGCATTCGCCTCCGCCGTACGCGCCGGCAGCTTTTCCGCGGCGGGGCGGCAACTCGGCTTGTCCGCGTCTGCAGTGGGCAAAGCGGTCGAGCGGCTGGAACTGCGCCTAGGCACGCGCCTGCTCAACCGCACCACCCGCTCGCTCGCACTCACCGGCGAAGGCCAGGTGCTGTACCACTACGCCGACAAGGTATTGAAGGATCTGCAGGAAGCGGAGCGTGAATTGCACCTGCGACAACGCACAGCCAGGCGCCGCTTGAAAATCACCGCCAACACCATCCTGGGGCACAAATTCCTGTTGCCTGCGCTGCCCGACTTCCACACCCGCTACCCGGAGGTCAACGTCGTGCTCAGCCTTGATGCGCACCGGCCCGACATCATCGAGGAAGGCCATGACCTGGCGCTGTGGGCCGGAGAACTTGAGGATTCCAGCCTGCAGGCACGCCGCCTGGGGTCGTACGCGCTGGTCACCTGTGCCTCGCCAGCGTATCTCGCGGAGCACGGCATACCCGCCGCCCCCGCCGATCTTGCCTGTCATTGCTGTCTCTACTATCGCCACCGCGACAGCGAACGAATGGAACCATGGCGATTCCAGGGCCAGTCCATCCCGAAGCCGCACACTCCGGATTTCACACTCAACGATGCGGGCGCATTGGCGAGCGCAGCCTTGGCCGGCCTCGGCATCGTACAGCTGCCCGACTACATGGTGCGCGAGGAGATAGCCAACGGCCAACTACGGGAAGTGCTGCGCAACCATGCCATCGCACCAACCGGCATCTTCCTGGTATGGCCACCGATGTCGGCACAGGTGCCACGGGTGCGCGTCTTCATTGATTTCTTCGTCCAGCGTACAAGTGGACTTTTCAAAACCCTGGATGCCCTTGCCTTGCCGCCACCATGAACAAATAAGCCGACCCACAGGGCCGGCTTTTTTAATCACTTCGCGCTGACTCTCAGTCAACCAGACGCAGCCGCAGCTCCTTGGGCAGCGCAAACACCATGGTCTCCGGCTCGCCGCCGGTTTCACGAACGCTACCAGCGCCCAGCTCGCGCAGTCGCGCGATGACACCATCCACCAGCACCTGCGGTGCCGATGCGCCGGCGGTCAGGCCGATATGCTGCTTGCCAATCACCCACTGCGGGTCGATCTCGTCGGCACCGTCAATCAGATAGGACTCCACACCTTCACGACGTGCAAGCTCGCTGAGACGGTTGGAGTTGGAGCTGTTCGGCGAACCCACCACCAGCACCAGATCACACTGCGTGGCCAGGTCACGCACCGCATCCTGACGGTTCTGCGTGGCGTAGCAGATGTCGTCGTTCTTCGGCCCCTGCACCATCGGGAAATGCTTGCGCAGCGCGTCGATCACCGCGCGGGTGTCATCCACCGACAAGGTGGTCTGGGTGGTGAAGGCGAAGTTTTCCGGCTGCGATACCTGCAGCGCTTCCACGTCTTCAACACTCTCGACCAGATAGATGTTGCCCTTCCCGTTCTCGCGGTTCCACTGGCCCATGGTGCCTTCCACTTCGGGATGGCCTTCGTGCCCGATCAGCACCACATCGCGACCAGCGCGGCAATGGCGAGCGACTTCCAGATGCACCTTGGTCACCAGCGGACAGGTGGCGTCGAATACTTTCAGGCCACGGCGATCAGCTTCGACGCGCACCGCCTGCGATACACCATGCGCACTGAAAATGACGGTATTGCCGTCCGGCACTTCATCGAGTTCTTCAACGAAGATGGCGCCGCGCGCCTTCAGGTCATCCACCACGAAGCGGTTGTGCACCACTTCATGACGCACGTAGATCGGCGCGCCGAGGGTTTCGATGGCGCGTTTGACGATCTCGATGGCGCGGTCTACACCGGCACAGAAACCACGGGGATTGGCGAGCAATACGTCCATCTTCAACGACTCCGACCGCTGACGGTCGCTAATGCGGGAACAGGTGCCGGAATCATCCGGCCTTCTTCTCGGCCTTGCCATCAAGCAGGCCCATCAAGGCAATACCGATGGCGCCACCCACAATCGCCGCATCGGCGATGTTGAACGACGGCCAGTAATGGTCACCGATATACCACTGAATGAAATCAACCACGTGACCATGAATCTGGCGGTCGATGACGTTGCCGATGGCACCACCGATCACCAGCGCATACGGCAACGCGCTGCGCCAGTTGGCGCGCGGCGTGCGCGACAGCCAGAACGCCATCAGGCCGCTGATTGCGATGGCCAGGAAGGTGAAGAACCACAACTGCCAGCCACCGGCATCGCTGAGGAAGCTGAATGCCGCGCCGGTGTTATAGGTGCGGTACCAGTTCCAAAAACCGTCGATCACCGGCACCGGGGTGAACTCGGGCAGGCTGGACAGCACCCAGGCCTTGCTCCACTGGTCCAGGCCAATCACGACCACGGACACCAGCAGATAGATCAACGCATTGGGTTTAACAGCCTTTGCTTGCATGTAATACGCCTGTAGTGGACTGCGATGAAGCGGATGAGAGATTTCTCATCCGCTTCGCCTGATGCCTTGCTTAGAACCAGCGACGGTCTTCGCCGACGCCGTCGATATTGCTCACGCAACGGCCGCACAGCTCCGGATGCGCTTCCACCGAGCCGACATCGGCACGGTAATGCCAGCAACGCACGCACTTGGACTTGTCGGTCGGCTGCGCGCTGACAAACACCTCGTCGGTGGTCGCCGGGCGCACGCTGACATCGCCACTGATGAACAGGAAGCGCAGCTCCTCGGCCAGCGGCTGCCAGCGTGCGGCCTGCTCTTCGTTGGCAGCGACGGTGATCTCCGCTTCCAGCGCGGCACCAATGGCGCCATTGGCACGCATCGGCTCCAGCACCTTGGAGACCTGCTCGCGCAATGCAAGCAGCTGATCGAAATCAGTAGCGTTCAACTGTGCATCGGCCGGCAACGGCGCCAGGCCGTCATACCAGGTGGAGAACAGCACGTTGTCGACGCGCTTGCCCGGCAGGTAGCCCCACAGCTCTTCAGCGGTGAAGGTCAGGATCGGCGCAACCCAACGCACGAACGCTTCGGCGATGTGGAACATCGCCGTCTGCGCCGAACGACGGCCGCGTGAATCTTCCTGCATCGTGTACAGGCGGTCCTTGGTCACGTCCAGGTACAACGAGCCCAGATCGACGCTGCAGAAGTTCAACAGCAGCTGCACGATCTCGGCCATGTTGTAGTTGGCGTAGGCGGCCTTGATCTTCTCCTGCAGCTCGAACGCGCGATGCACGATCCAGCGGTCCAGGGCGACCATGTCCGGCAATGCCACCAGATGCTGGGCCGGGTCGAAGCCGTCCAGGTTGCCGAGCAGGAAGCGCGCGGTGTTACGCAGACGACGGTAGGCATCGGCATTGCGCTTGAGGATTTCCTGCGACAGCGACATCTCATTGCTGTAATCGGCCGAGGCGATCCACAGGCGCAGGATGTCCGCGCCCAGGGTGCGCATGATTTCCTGCGGCTCGATGCCGTTGCCCAGCGACTTGGACATCTTGCGGCCGTGCTCGTCCACGGTGAAGCCGTGGGTGAGGCACTGCTTGTACGGCGCGTGCTTGTCGATGGCCACGCCGGTCAGCAGCGAGGACTGGAACCAGCCGCGGTGCTGATCGGAGCCTTCCAGGTACAGGTCGGCCGGCTTGCCATAGCCACGTGCCAGCAGCACGCCTTCATGGGTAACGCCGGAGTCGAACCAGACATCGAGGATGTCGGTGACCTTTTCGTACTGGGCGGCTTCATCGCCGAGCAGCTCGGTGGCGTCCAGCGAATACCAGACGTCGATGCCGGCCTGCTCCACGCGGTCGGCCACCTGCTGCATCAATTCGACGCTGCGCGGGTGCGGCTCGCCGGTTTCGCGGTGGGTGAACAATGCGATCGGCACACCCCAGGTGCGCTGGCGGCTGATGCACCAGTCCGGACGACCGTCGACCATGCTGCTGATACGCGCCTTGCCCCAGCTCGGGAACCAGCCCACGTTGTCGATAGCGGCCATCGCGTCGTCGCGCAGATTGGCCTTGTCCATCGAAATGAACCACTGCGGGGTGGCACGGAACACGACCGGCTTGCGGTGACGCCAGCAATGCGGATAGCTGTGCTGGATCTCGAAGAAGGCCAGCAGTGCGCCGCTTTCGCGCAGCACTTCGACGATCAGCGGCTGTGCTTTCCACAGGTGCTGGCCGGCCAGTTCAACGGTGCCAGCCGGCGGCGTCGACGGCAGGTACACACCGCCGCCGTCGATCGGATTGATCTGGCCAGCGTTGTACTTGTCCATCAGCCCGTACTGCTGGCTGACCGCGAAATCTTCCTGACCGTGGCCAGGCGCGGTATGCACCGCACCGGTACCGTCGGCATCGGACACGTGCTCGCCGTTGAGCAGCGGGATGTCGCGGTTGGCATAGAACGGGTGTGCCAGCAGCTGGTTTTCCAGCGCCGAACCCTTGGCATGGCCATGCACGACCACGTCGGCCACGCCGTAGCGGCCCAGCGAGCGCTCAGCCAGCGCAGAGGCCAGCACCAGCCAGCGCGGCTGGCCGTTGTGGGCTGGGCCTTCGACCAGCGCGTATTCGATGTCCGCACCCAGCGACACCGCCAGCGAAGCCGGCAGCGTCCACGGCGTGGTAGTCCAGATCGGCACCGCTACTTCCACACCGGCCGGCAGCTCGACACCGAAGCTGGCAGCCAGCGTCTTGGAGTCGCGCGCGGCGTAAGCCACGTCGATGGCCGGCGAGGTCTTGTCCTGGTATTCGATTTCAGCTTCAGCCAGCGCCGAGCCGCAGTCGAAGCACCAATGCACCGGCTTGGCGCCGCGCACCAAGTGACCGTTGGCGACGATCTTGGCCAGCGCACGGATTTCATTGGCCTCGAAGTCGAAGCTCAGCGTCTTGTACGGGTTTTCCCAATCGCCGATCACACCCAGGCGTTTGAAATCAGCGCGCTGCAGGTTGATCTGCTCTTCGGCGTACTCGCGGCACTTCTGCCGGAACTGCTCGGCATCAAGCTTGACGCCGACCTTGCCCCACTTCTTCTCGACCGCGATTTCGATCGGCAGGCCGTGGCAATCCCAGCCCGGCACGTAGGGCGCATCGAAGCCGTCGATGTAGCGCGACTTGACGATGATGTCCTTGAGGATCTTGTTGACCGCATGGCCCAGGTGGATCTGGCCATTGGCATACGGCGGGCCGTCGTGCAGCACGAACAGCGGGCGGCCCTTCGCATTCTCACGAAGCTGCGCGTAAATGCCCTGCTCTTCCCACCGTGCCAGGATGCCCGGCTCGCGCTTGGGCAGGTCGCCGCGCATCGGGAATTCCGTTGCTGGCAGATGGAGGGTGGCTTTGTAATCCTGGCTCACGCGGTAGCTCGCAATCTGTGTTCGTTGAGGATGCGACGCGCTTGCTCTGCGTCGCGGTGCATCTGCTCGGTCAACGCCGGCAGATCGTTGAACTTCTCTTCATCCCGCAGCTTGGCAACAAATTCCACTTCGATATGACGGCCGTACAGGTCGCCGTTGAAGTCGAACAGATGTGCCTCAAGCAGCGGCTCCACACCTTCAACCGTGGGGCGCGTGCCGAAGCTCGACACCGACGGCCATGGCTGCTCGAACACGCCGTGCACCCACGTAGCGTAGATACCAGAAAGTGCGGGTGTTTTCGGGAAACGCAAGTTGGCGGTAGGGAAGCCCAGGGTGCGGCCGAGCTGGCGCCCACGTACGACCCGGCCGCCGATCGCATACGGTCGCCCCAGCAACTCGCCGGCATGGGCGAACTCGCCGGCCACGATCAGTTCGCGGATACGGGTGCTGGAAATCCGCTCGCCGTTCAGGTGCACCGGCTCGATCTCGCCAGCGACGAAGCCCAGCTCGGCGCCCATCGCCTGCAGCAGCGCGATATCGCCGCCACGGCGGTTGCCGAAATGGAACTTGGGACCGATCCAGACTTCGCGCGCACCCAGCCGACGGACCAGCATGTCGCGGACGAAATCCTCGGCGGTGATCGCCGCCATCTTGGCGTCAAAGCGCAGCAGGCCGACGCTGTCGACCCCCAGCTCGCGCAGGGTGGCGACCTTGTCACGGGCCAGCATCAAGCGCGGCGGCGGGTTGTCCTTGGCGAAGAACTCGCGCGGCAGCGGCTCGAAGCCCAAGGCCACGGCTGGCACACCCAAGGCGCGGGCACGGGCGACTGCGTGGCGCACCAGCGCCCGATGGCCCAGGTGCAGGCCATCGAAGGCACCAATGCAGACCACGCTTCCCTGCGGGAACAACACCCCGCCTTCGACGTCTCTAAAAAGCCTGCTCATTCCATCCGGATCCGGCCCATGCGGGCCGGTTCTGTCGTGTGTAGCCCTGAAGTATAACGGGGCCGGCCACGCTGTCGGCTTACTGGCCGCGCAGTTCACGTGGCCGGTAGCCCATCAGCAGCAGACCGGCGGCATAGACCGCGCCGCCACTTCCCACCAGCACCGCCAGACGCCAACCACGTTCCCACCAAGCCCAGGCCGTCCAATCCGACCAGAACAGGCGCAGCGCCACCACGGCAGCCAGCATAAGTACGCTGGCCACGGTCAATTGCAGCAGGAACCGCCCCCAGCCGGGCTGGAGCTGGTATACCCGCGCCCTGCGCAGATACCACCACAACTGCAGGGCATTGGCCCAACCGGCGATCGCAATGGCCAGGGCAAGCAGGGCATGCGCCCCTTCCACCTTCTTGAGTGCCTCCAGCCACTGCCCATCGGCCGCGACCAGTGCGGCCTGACCCATCGGGCTGAAGGAGAACATAGCGACGAACAGCAGCACCGTGCAGATGATGTTGATCAAGATGGATGCCACCGCCGCCTTTACCGGCGTGCGCGTGTCCTGGCGCGAGTAGAAGGCCGGCGCCAACACCTTGACCAGCAGGAAGGCCGGCACGGCCAGCGACTGCGCCATCAGGCTCAGGCTGCTCATGCGCATGTCCTGCTCGGAAAAGCGACCGTACTGGAACAGGGTTGCCAGCAGCGGCTGCGCGCACAGCACCAGCCCGATGCAGGCCGGCACACCAATCAGCAGGCACAGTCGGAACCCCCAATCCAGGCCCTTTGAATAGCCTTCCGGATCCGAACTGGCGTGGCGGCTGGACAGATGCGGCAGGATCACGGTGCCGATGGCCACCCCGAACATGCCCAGCGGGAACTCCAGCAGCCGATCGCTGTAATACAGCCAAGTCACGCTGCCGCCCATCAACATCGAGGCCGCCAGCGTATTGAACAGCAGGTTCACCTGGGCCACCGAAGAGCCGAACAGCGTCGGCACCATCAGCTTCATGATCTTGCGCACGCCGGCATGGGCAAGATCCAACCTGGGCCGCGGCAACAGCCCCAGCTTCGCCAATGATGGCAACTGGAAGGCAAGCTGCAGGATGCCCGCCACGAACACGCCCCAGGCCAAGGCCAGCACCGGCTCATAGCCCCAGGCCTTCATATGCGGCACCAGGCAAAGTGCCGCGGCGATCATCGAGATGTTGAGCAGGATCGGTGAAAGCGCGGGTACGGCGAACTTCTGGTAACTGTTGAGCACCCCGCCTACCAGCGACGCCAGCGAGATGAACAGCGCGTAAGGGAAGGTGATCTGCAGCATCAAGGTAGCCAGCTCGGCCTGCTCGCTACCCGGCGCGAAGCCTGGCGCGAACACCCGCATCAGCCAGGGCGCCAGCAGGATGGCCGCGGCTGTCATCACCAGCAGCGAGGCAGTCAGCACGCCGGCAACCCGGTCTACCAGCGCCTTGACCGCCGCGTGGTCACCATTGGCCTTGTACTCGGCCAATACCGGCACGAAAGCCATCGAGAATGAACCCTCGGCGGAAAGGCGGCGCATGAAGTTGGGAATCCTGAACGCGACCACAAAAGCGTCCATTGCCGCGCTGGCACCGAACACATGGGCGTAAACTTGGTCGCGGATCAATCCGCTGATACGTGACAGGAACGTCATGGAACTGAATACGGCAGTGGATTTGAGCAAACGACCGCTCATGCATCTTCCTCTTGACAACTTGACTTGACGTTCTTTCAGTCAGCCATCATACTTGCATGCTTGCTGTTCCCACCACATCGATTTTCAGGAAACCACCACTGTGGCCAATATCAAGTCCGCCAAGAAGCGCGCCAAGCAGACCGTTGTGCGCAACGCGCGCAACACGGCTCAGCGTTCGATGCTGCGCACCGCCGTCAAGAAGGTGATCAAGGCTCTGGATGCCAACGACGCCGCTGGCGCCGAGGCAGCCTTTGCCGTCGCCCAGCCGATCCTCGACCGTTTCAGCGCCCGTGGCCTGATTCACAAGAACAAGGCTGCGCGTCATAAGAGCCGTTTGACTGCACGCATCAAAGCCATCAAGGCTGCCTGATCCGCGCAACAACCTGGAGTCGCAAGACTCCCGGCATGAAAAACCCGGCCTAGTGTCGGGTTTTTTGTTGGGCGCTTTTGGGGGAAGCGAGGCAGATACCCTCCCGCACGGTTTTGGGTTTTGGGTTTTGGGTTTTGGGTTTTGGGTTTTGTGTTTTGGGTTCTGGGTTTTGGG
>NZ_JBRRDW010000033.1:0-53212 GCF_056759895.1 Stenotrophomonas sp. STEN038 | reverse complement strand
GCAGTGGCTTTACCGGCAATACCTCTTGCCGAGCATGGCTCGGCACTACATTGGCATTGCTGGTAATACCCCTGCCGAGCATGGCTCGGCACTACAGGGGCGGGTCAGTTGCGGTGCGCGGTGCCCAGGTACTCGGCGCTCTGCATCTCGATCAGGCGGCTGGCGGTGCGCTCGAAGGCGCCAGCCAGGCGGGTGCCGCTGTACAGCAAGGGCGGTGCGTCCTGGGCGGTGCAGACCAGGTTGACCTGGCGGTCGTACAGCTCATCGATCAGATTGACGAAGCGGCGCGCGGCATCTTCGTTGAGGCGATCGAAATGCGGGATGCCACCCAGCAACACGGTGGTGAACTCGCGGGCGATCTCGATGTAGTCCGACGGCCCACGCGGGCCTTCACACAGTGCGGCGAAATCAAACCATGCAATGCTCTTGCCACGGCCACGCACCGGGATCTTGCGACCTTCGATCTGGATGTTGCCGCCGCGTGCTTCTTCAGCACCGCTCAGCTCCTTCCAGCGTCCGGCCAGCCACGCATCACTCTCAGCATCGAGCGGCGCGCGGTATACCGGCGAGCGGGTCAGCGCGCGCATGCGGTAGTCCTCGGTGCCTTCGGCGTACAGCTCGACGCAATACTTCTCCAGCAAGGCAATCGCCGGCAGGAAGCTGTCACGCTGCAGGCCGTTGAGATAGAGGTTCTCCACCGCCGTATTGGAGGTGGTCACCAGGGTCACGCCCTCGGCGAACAGCCGCTCCAGCAAGCGCCCCAGCAACATCGCATCGCCGATATCGGTGACGAAGAATTCATCCAGCACCAGCACGCGCAGCTTGTCGCGCCACTGCTGGGCGATCTTCGCCAGCGGGTCGCTCTGCCCCTGATGCAGGTGCAGCTGCTCGTGGATACCGCGCATGAAGCGGTGGAAGTGGGTGCGGTACTTCTGCTCGATCGGCAGGCCGTCGTAGAACAGGTCGACCAGGAAGGTCTTGCCGCGTCCAACACCACCCCAGAAGTACAGGCCCTTTACCGGCTCGGGCTTCTTCCAGAACGCGGACAAACGATCAAGCCAGCCGTCCTGTGCACTGTCGACAATGGCCAGGTGGATGCGGTCCAGCTCGGCCAACGCGGCGTGCTGGGCAACATCGTCGCGCCAATCGCCGCGGGCCACGCCGGCGGCGTAGCGTTGTGAGGGGGTCATTGCATCCATGCTCAGTTGCTGCCGTCGGGCAGCCAACGCCGCACTTCATGCTGGATGGCGCCACGCAGGTCAATCAGCTTGCGATGGAAGAAATGCGAGGTATCCGGCATGCGCACCAGCTGGGGCGGATTCGGCAGCGATTCCAGCCACTGGTACACACCCTGCGCGTCGACCACTTCGTCGGCATCGCCCTGCACTACCAGCCAGTTGGCCGGCGGCTGCACTTCGGAGAAATCCCAGGTGCGGCGGCCAACCGGCGGTGCGATCGAGATCAAGGCCTGCGGCTGCAACTGTGCAGCGGCGCGCAGCGATACATAGGCGCCGAAGCTGAAACCGGCCAGCCACAATGCGGCATCCGGGCGTTCGCTGCGCACCCAGTTGACCACCGCGCGCAGGTCGTCGGCTTCGCCTTCACCGTTGTCGTAGGTGCCGACCGAGGCGCCGACGCTGCGGAAGTTGAAACGCACGGTGGAGATGCCCAGGTCGCGCAGCGCGCGCGAGACCATGGTCACCACCTTGTTGTGCATGCTGCCGCCCTCGATGGACAGCGGGTGGCAGATGACGGCGATGATCGGACGTGCGGCGGACTCGCCATCGGGCAGGTCGATGCCGACTTCCAGCGGACCGGCCGGGCCGTCCAACATCAGCGTCGCCGATTCGTGGGGGAATGGGAGAGTTTGCATGCGGCCATAATAGCGGCCCCGTCCGGCGGCTTCACGCCCGCCCTTCACAACTGCCCAAATCCATGCATTTCCTTGTCCTGAGTGTGATCTGCAGTGTTCTGGTATCGGTGCTGCTGAAACTGGCACCGCGTCGTGGTGTCGATATCGCCCAGGCGGTGACCTGGAACTACCTGGCTGCCAGCGTGCTGTCGCTGTTGTTGCTCAAGCCTTCCTTGCAGTCACTGCAGAGCGGGCATACGCCGTGGCTGGCGCTGCTTGGCCTTGCCGTGGCCCTGCCCGGCATCTTCCTGGTGCTTGCGCGCGCAGTACGCGAGGCCGGCATCGTACGCAGCGACGTAGCCCAGCGGCTGTCCTTGCTGCTATCGCTGGCTGCTGCCTTCCTGCTGTTCGGCGAACAGGCCAATGGCTGGAAGCTGGCCGGGCTTGGGTTGGGCTTATTGGCCATCGTCGGTGTGACCGCGCGCGATGGCGGCACCGCAGAGCGTTCGCGTTCCAGCTGGGGCTGGTTGCTTGGAGTCTGGGCCGGCTTTGCCTTGATCGACATCCTGCTCAAGCAGGTGGCCGCCGCCGGTACGCCGTCCATCGCGGCCCTGCTGGTGAGCTTCGGCATCGCCTTCGTACTGATGCTTGTGTGGCAGCTGCAGCGGCACGTCAGCGGCAAGAGCCGGCTGACGCTGGGCAATCTTGGCTTTGGCCTGCTGCTCGGGCTGCTCAACTTCGGCAACATCCTGTTTTACGTGCGGGCGCACCAGGCGCTGCCACACAGCCCGGCGACGATTTTCGCGGGCATGAACATTGGCGTGGTGTGCCTGGGTGCGCTGGTCGGCGTACTGGTGTTCGGCGAGAAGACCAGCGTGTGGAACCGCGTTGGCCTAGCGCTGGCGGTGGTGGCGATAGCCTTGATTGCGCGCGGGACGCTTTGAGGGTTTCTGCTGGCTTGGAGCAACAGCAAAGGCACCCCTCCCCGGCCCTCCCCTTCGCTGCGCGAAAGGGAGGGAGAAAAACTGCCCCCTCCCTTTGCCGCAGGCAAGGGGAGGGCGGGGGAGGGGTGCTCTTAAGCTTCTAGCTTCTAGCCCTCACCTTAAGGCTCAAACCCCAACAGCAACGGATCATGGTCCGAGCTGCGCCACGGCCCCGGCACATTGCGGCCCTGATAACCAACCTCGTCGGCCTCATCGGCATTGATATGCCACTCGGCGGCGCCCTTCAGCCGTGCGGCCATGCCCGGGCTGAGCAGCGCGTGATCCAGACGACCGGTCAAACCGTTGTAGACGTAGCTATAAGGCTGCTGCACACCGGCTACCTTGAACGCGTCCTGCCAGCCGTCGGCATTCAAGGTGCGGATCGGGTCTTCCATCGCATAGGCGTTGAAGTCGCCCAGCAGCACCGCATCACGGCTGCCGGTGCCGGTGGGATCTTCCTGCAGCCAGCTGTGCAGCAGCTTGGCCGATTCCACGCGGGTCGCGTTCCAGCAGCCCTGGCCATCATTGCGGTCGGCATTCTCACCGCTCGCTTCCGAGCAGCCCTTGGACTTGAAGTGGTTGGCCACCACCACGAACGGGGTGCCCTTGCGACCCATGCGGAAGGCCTGTGCCAGCGGCACGCGGCTGCGTTCGCCAAACGGCTCGCGCTCCAGCACCGCAGGTTTGCCAACTGGGCTCACCTTTGAAGCGCGGTAGATGATGCCGACCCGGATCGGGTTGTCGCCCGGGCCCTTGCCTGCATCGACGAAGCGCCAGTCGCCATCCTTGCCCCGCGCGGCGTTGAGCGCACGCACCAGCTGATCGATAGCCGAGCCCGGGCCATAGCCGTCGTTCTCCAGCTCCATCAGCGCGGCAACATCGGCATTGAGGCTGCCGATGGTGGTGATCAGCTTGGCCTGCTGTGCCGCCTGCTGTTCGGCGGTCTTGGCACCACGCAGGGTCGGATAGCCGCCGCCCTTGCCGTCGCCATTGAAGTAATTCTCCAGATTGAACGCTGCGATGCGCAGGCCGCCAGCCACGGTCGGTGGCTGCTGCGGACGCTCTGCATCCACGACTACCGGCGCGGTCAGCTGCAGGCGATAGCCGCCATCGAAACGCTGGTCGACGATGCCCTGCACGTCGCGCAGCTGCGCGCCGCTGCGCAGCAGCTGGTCCGCAGCCAGATAGGGCACCGCGCCCGGCTCACGCTTGCCGCTGGCATCGTCCAGGCGCAGGCGACGGCGGTTGTTGTCGGCAATCACCGCTGCCTGTTCGGGGCTGCCGGCGGCGGCCACTTCGCTGGGTTGCCACAGGCGGCCACCGAAGGCAGCGGTCAGTTCACCGTAGCGCGACAGTTGATCCTGGCCGGCCACGGTCAGGCCGCTCGGAATGCGCACCTGCATGCCTTCCAATGCTTCCCAGTTGGCCGGCACATCGGTCAACACCAGCGCTGCCGGCAGTGGGCGCGCGGCGGCTGGAATGACGGTCTGCGCCTGCAGCGTGGTCAGGCCCTGCCCGCTCTTGCCGGCGGCCTGCTCTTCGACGGTGCCGGTAATGCGCAGCCACTGGCCGACCTGCACGGCCTGCTCCTTGGGGACAACCACGAACAAGGCATCTGACGTATTGGCATCGCCGTCACCTGCGTCCTGCACGAAGATGCCGCCCAGGCCATCACGCATATCTGCGGTCACCGCGCCCTCGATGGTGACGGTCTTGCCCGCATATGGGCTGTGGTCGGTCGTGCCCTGCACGCTGCCGATCGGCAGTACGACCGGCTTGGAGGGGGCAGCCAGCGCCGCGCCGGAACAGGCGGCAGCCAAGGCCAGGGCAAGCAAGCTAGGGGTACAACGCATGGACGCACTCCGGGGAAGACGGAAACACAAAGCGCCGCCCTGGTGGGGCGGCGCCGGCTATTCTGCAGCAATCGGGTCTATTGCCAGCTGCGTGAGTCTGGCGGCTTTCTATTTCAGATTGGCCAGCATCCAGTCCACGGTGGCGTGGATCTGCTCTTCGCTGAGCCCGGCATTGCCGCCCTTGGGCGGCATGATGCCGCCGTCCGGGCCGGTATAGCCCTCGATGGCGTGCTTGTAGAGGGTGTCCTTGCCCTGCGCCAGGCGCTTGTCCCAGTGGCTGTGGTCCAAGGTCGGCGCGTTGCCCACGCCGGTGGTGTGGCAGGCAGTGCAGAGGCTGTCGAAGATGGTCTTGCCGTCCAGAGTGCCACCGTAGGCGCCGCTGGCGGCTGCCGCGGCGGCAGCTGCTGCAGAGGCGGCGGCCTGTGCCGATGCACCGGTGGCACCGGCATACACCGCACCGATGGGCGCAATGCGTTCCTCGATGCGTTTGGTCGCGGTCGGCGACACTTCCTTGGGAATGACGTGCTGCAGGTAGGACGCGAAGATGATCAAGCCAATCGTGATGACGGCCAGGATGGCGATCACGATGGAAAAGCGTTTCAGGAACTCAAGGTCGTAATTCCGCACGTCTCATCACCCCGGGCGAGTTGTCGGTGGACCAGCAGCTGCTGGGCGAGTATAGACCAGCGTCCGCCCGCTCCCGCAATGCCCATGAACACGCACAGAAGTGCGGCATTGCAGCATCCCAAGGTGGTTACAGCACTCAGTGCGGCAGCGGTGCTCCAGCTGCGCGCAGGCACAGCGCACTGATCGCGCTGACCAGATGTTCGCCATCGCGCAGGCCATCGCGGCTGGGCGCGGTCGGCCCGACCAAGGCTTCGGTAAAGGCACCGACGATGCAGGCCGCGCTGATCTCCAGATCCTGCGCGGGCAGTTCGCCAGCGCGCACGCCGTCTTCGAGGATGCGCTTGAACACATCACCGAACAGACGCCGGCAGCGGATGCGCTCGGCCTCCACTTCCGGGTCCACCGGCTCGGCGATGAAGGCATAGGCCAGGCCCGGACCGGCCATGGCGCGGCGCACGAATGAGGCCACCGCCAGTTGCAGCCGCTGCGGCGCCGGCAAGGGCTCATCGGCAATGGCGGCGAGGATCTCCAGCTCGTGCTCGACGGCGAAGGTCAGCACCTCGACGAACAGCTCGGCCTTGGACGGGAAATGCCGGTAGATCAGCCCGGTCGACACCCCCGCCTCGGCCGCCACCGCAGTGATCGGCGCATTGCGGTAGCCGCCCGCAGCCACCAGCCGGCGGGCCGCGACCAGGATCCGCTCGCGGTTACCCGCCAGCCGTTTTTCCATCAATTCCGAGCGCTTGTAAGCCATTTGTTGATTCTATGTTCAATTTTTGAATTTGTATTCACTTTTTACCCGGGAGCCGCTAGGCTGCGCGCAAACGCCCGTGCCGACGGCCTGCCCGTCCCCCCAACCCGGTGCGCCCCTTATCGCCAAGCAGTACCGGAGCCAGCCATGCACGTCCCCACCCTGAATTTTGATCTGGGCGAAGAAATCGACATGCTGCGCGAAAGCGTGGCGCAGTTTGCCGCCGCGCACATCGCGCCGCTGGCAGCCGAAGCAGACGCCAGCAACCACTTCCCCAACCAGCTCTGGCGCCAGCTCGGCGAACAGGGCCTGCTGGGCATGACCGTGGAAGAAGAATACGGCGGCAGCGGCATGGGTTACCTGGCGCATGTGGTGGCGATGGAAGAAATCTCGCGCGCCTCCGGCGGTATCGGCCTGTCCTACGGCGCGCACTCCAACCTGTGCCTCAACCAGCTGCGCAAGAACGCCAGCGAAGCACAGAAGCACAAGTACCTGCCCAAGCTATGCAGCGGCGAACACGTTGGTGCTTTGGCGATGAGCGAGCCGGGTGCGGGTTCTGACGTGGTGTCGATGAAGCTGCGCGCCGACCTGCGTGGTGACCACTACGTGCTCAACGGCAACAAGATGTGGATCACCAATGGTCCCGATGCCGACGTGCTGATCGTCTATGCCAAGACCGATGCGAATGCCGGCTCGCGCGGCATCACCGCCTTCATCATCAAAAAGGGCATGAAGGGCTTCTCCACCGCGCAGAAGCTGGACAAGCTCGGCATGCGCTCGTCCAACACCTGCGAGCTGGTGTTCCAGGACTGCGAAGTGCCGGTCGAGAACGTGCTGGGTGCAGTCGGCGGCGGCGTCAAGGTACTGATGTCCGGCCTGGACTACGAGCGCGTGGTGTTGTCGGGCGGCCCGCTCGGTCTGATGTCTGCGGCGCTGGATGTGGTGCTGCCGTACGTGCATGAGCGCAAGCAGTTCGGCGAAGCAATCGGCACCTTCCAGCTGATCCAGGCCAAGCTGGCCGACATGTACGTCGGCCTCAATGCCTGCCGCGCCTATGTGTATGCAGTGGCCAAGGCCTGCGACCAGGGCCGCACCACGCGCCAGGACGCGGCTGGCGCGATTCTTTACTCGGCCGAGAAGGCGACCTGGGCGGCAGGTGAAGCGATCCAGATCCTTGGCGGCAATGGCTATATCAACGAGTACCCTGCTGGCCGTTTGTGGCGTGATGCCAAGTTGTATGAGATTGGTGCCGGCACTTCCGAGATCCGCCGTATGTTGATTGGGCGCGAGTTGTTCCAGAAGACCGCATAAATGCCGCTTAAGCCCCTCTCCCGCTTGCGGGGTGAGAGGGGCAGCTTGCGAACCACTGGTTCGCTGCCCGTCGAACGACCTTGCGCCAGCGCAAGGGCCGGGGCGCGGAGCGGGGGTTGGGGTGAGGGGAAGCTTCTAGCAAGCAGACCCAGTGCTTTAAAAGCTCCCCTCATCCGCCCCTGCGGGGCACCTTCTCCCGCAGGCGGGAGAAGGGACGCAACAGCAACAGCAGAGCAACGGCAAAAGCCAAGCAAAAGCCAAGCAAGAGCCAAGCAAGAGCCAAGCAAGAGCAAAGCAAGAGCAAAGCAACAGCAAAGCAAAAGCAAAAGCAAAAGCACCAACCCTGCCGCCATGTTTACGCGCGCAGACAAGCTCAAGAATCCAGGACCTCGGCCATGACCGTACTCACCTCCCAGCTGCAACCCGGCAGTGACAGCTTCGAAGCCAACCGCGCCGCGATGCAGGCCCAGGTCGATGATCTGCGCGCCACACTTGAAGCCACCGCGCGCGGCGGCAGCGATGCGGCCCGGGCCAAGCACAGTGCACGCGGCAAGCTGCTGGTACGTGAACGCATCGATGCCCTGCTCGATCCCGGCAGCCCCTTCCTTGAGGTCGCACCGCTGGCTGCGCACGGCATGTATGCCGATCCGGTGCCCGGCGCTGGCATGGTCGCCGGCATCGGCCGCGTCTCCGGGGTGGAATGCCTGATCGTCGCCAACGATGCCACGGTCAAGGGTGGCACCTATTACCCGGTGACGGTGAAGAAGCACCTGCGCGCGCAGGAAATCGCCCAGCAGAACCGCCTGCCCTGCATCTACCTGGTCGACTCCGGCGGTGCCTTCCTGCCGCTGCAGGATGAAGTCTTCCCCGACCGCGATCATTTCGGCCGCATCTTCTACAACCAGGCCAATCTGTCGGCGCAGGGCATCCCGCAGATCGCCTGCGTGATGGGCAGCTGCACCGCAGGCGGCGCCTATGTGCCGGCGATGAGCGATGAGACCGTCATCGTCAAGGAACAAGGCACCATCTTCCTCGGCGGTCCGCCGCTGGTGAAGGCCGCCACCGGTGAAGTGGTCAGCGCCGAAGAACTGGGCGGGGCCGACGTGCATACGCGCATCTCCGGTGTTGCCGACCACATGGCCGACAACGACCTGCAGGCGCTGGCGCGGGTGCGCTCCATTATCGCCAACTTGAACTGGCGCAAGCCCGATGCGGGCGTTGCCCTGCAGGCCAGCGAGGCGCCGTTGTTTGATGCGCATGAGCTTTACGGGGTGATTCCCTCCGATACACGCAAGCCCTATGACGTCCGCGAGGTGATCGCGCGCATCGTCGATGGTTCGCGTTTCGATGAATTCAAGCCGCGCTATGGCAACACCTTGGTCACCGGTTTCGCGCATGTGCATGGCCATCCGGTCGGCATCATCGCCAACAATGGCATCCTGTTCTCCGAGTCCGCGCTGAAGGGCGCGCACTTCATCGAGCTGTGTTGCCAGCGCAATATCCCCTTGCTGTTTCTGCAGAACATCACCGGCTTCATGGTCGGCCGCAAGTATGAGCACGGCGGTATCGCCAAGGATGGTGCCAAGCTCGTCATGGCGGTGGCCAACGCACGCGTGCCGAAGTACACGGTGGTGATTGGTGGTTCGTTCGGTGCCGGCAACTACGGCATGTGCGGGCGCGCGTATTCACCGCACTTCCTGTGGATGTGGCCGAATGCGCGGATCGGGGTGATGGGCGGTGAGCAGGCGGCCAGTGTGCTGGCCACGGTCAAGCGCGATGGTATCGAGGCCAAGGGGGGTGCGTGGTCGGCCGAAGAGGAAGATGCGTTCAAGCAGCCGATCCGCGATCAGTTCGAGTTGCAGGGTCATCCGTATTACGCGAGTGCGCGTTTGTGGGATGACGGGGTGATTGATCCGGCGGATACGCGCCGGGTGCTTGGGCTGGCCTTGGCTGCCAGTCTCAATGCGCCTGTGCAGGACACACGGTTTGGTGTGTTCCGGATGTGATGCGCATGCAGCCCCTTCTCAAGACAACGTCAGGAGCAAGGGCTTTCACTCCCCTACGGGGAGCGAGTCACTTTTCTTTGCTTGTGCAAAGAAGAAGTAACCAAAAGAAAGCACACCCTGCCTCCGCGCCCGGCACGCTGCGCGTGCCGGGTCCACTCCACCGGTGGGATTTTTCGACACGACATCCCTGTCGTGGCAAAAAACGATGTGCATCCCTGCACGTCGCCCTTCGGGCATTTCCCACCGGCTCCGTCGCTACGGAAGGGGCCCGTAAAGCCGATGCAAGAGCAACCGCAACAGCACCGGCGAAAGCCTTTGGCTCCTCCCCTGCCCGCGCGGCACATCGTGGATAAGACAATGTTCAACAAGATCCTGATCGCCAATCGCGGTGAAATCGCCTGCCGCGTTATCGCTACCTGCCGTCGCCTTGGCATTGCTACCGTCGCGGTTTACTCCGATGCAGATCGCAATGCGCGGCATGTGCGGCTGGCTGACGAGGCCATCCATATCGGTACCGCGCCGGCTGCCGAGAGCTATCTGCGTGCCGAGGTCATTCTCGATGCGGCGCGGCGCAGTGGTGCGCAGGCTATCCACCCGGGCTATGGATTTCTCTCCGAGAACGCTGGCTTCGCGCGTGCGTGTGAGGCTGCGGGTATCGTCTTCATCGGGCCGCCGGCCAGCGCCATCGATGCGATGGGTGACAAAAGTTCAGCCAAAGCATTGATGCAGACTGCCAATGTGCCGCTGACGCCGGGTTATCACGGTGAACGGCAGGAGCCGGAGTTCCTGCGCGCGCAGGCCGATGCGATTGGCTATCCGGTGCTGATCAAGGCCAGCGCCGGTGGTGGTGGCAAGGGCATGCGCAAGGTCGAGGCCAGTGCTGATTTCGAGGCTGCGTTGGCCAGCTGCCAGCGCGAGGCGCAGGCTTCGTTCGGCAATGCACATGTGCTGGTGGAGAAGTACGTCGAGCGTCCGCGTCATATCGAGATCCAGGTGTTCGGCGACAGCCATGGCAACGTGGTCTATCTGTTCGAGCGTGACTGCTCGGTGCAGCGCCGCCACCAGAAGGTGCTGGAAGAAGCGCCCGCGCCCGGCATGACCGCCGAACGTCGCGCCGCCATGGGCAAGGCGGCTACCGATGCTGCGCGTGCGGTCGGTTACGTCGGCGCCGGCACGGTGGAGTTCATTGCCGGGCCGGATGGCGATTTCTATTTCATGGAAATGAACACCCGCCTGCAGGTTGAGCACCCGGTTACCGAGCTGATCACCGGCACGGATCTGGTCGAATGGCAGCTGCGAGTCGCCGCTGGCCAGCCGATGCCGAAGACGCAGGAGCAGTTGCAGATCCACGGTCACGCCATCGAGGCACGGCTATACGCCGAGGACGCCGACCGCGGCTTCCTGCCTTCGACCGGCACACTGCGCCATCTGCGCCTGCCACAGCCCAGTGCCAATGTGCGCGTGGACGCCGGTGTCGAGCAAGGCGATGCAATCACCCCGTACTACGATCCGATGATCGCCAAGCTGATCGTCTGGGACGTGGACCGCGCCAGCGCCCTGCAGCGCATGCAGCAGGCCCTGGCCCAATGCCGGGTCGTTGGTGTGACCACCAACGCCGCCTTCCTGCGCCGGCTGGTGCTGACCGACTCGTTCCGCAACGCCAATCTGGACACGGCGCTGATCGAGCGCGAGCGTGAGGCGCTGGATATCCACCATGTCGCTGCCAGCGACAATGATTGGGCGCTGGCCGGCGTGCTTGCCGTAGCCAACGAAGCCGCGCACGACAATGACGCATCACCGTGGGCAATCGCAGACAGCTGGCGCCTTACTGGCTCGGCCGCACGCTTGGTGACGCTGGAACACCTGGATCAGCGCAGGCAGCTGGAGGTGCGCGACAGCGCCAACGGCTGGCAGGTGCAGGTCGGCGACGCATCGATCGCCGTGACAGGGAAGACCAGCAGCGCTGGTTACACTCTGCAGCTGGGCCAACGTCTGCAGCGCGGCAACGCGATCCGCGAAGGCAATACGCTGTACGTCTTCGGCAACGAGCAACAGCAGCGCTTCAACATCCACGACCCGGTCGCCGAAGCCGACAGCAGCAACGACCACGGTGGCAGTCTGTTGGCACCGATGCCCGGCCGCGTCGTCACCCTGCTGGTGCAGCCCGGCACCACTGTCAGCCGCGGCACGCCGTTGCTGGTGATGGAAGCGATGAAGATGGAGCACACCCTGCAGGCGCCGGCCGACGGCACCGTGCATGGCTTTCGCGCCAAGGCCGGTGACCAGGTTGCCGATGGCGCAGTGCTGGTGGATTTCGAGGCCGCTCCAGTCGTTTGAGCAAGCACTGCGGTCATCGCTGGCGATTTGGCTATAGCGCCAGCGATGCCTCCTCAGACATCGGCAGCCGAGGCCTGCCAGATATGCTCGGCCGGATCGAGCTCCATCGTCACCATCTCCGCTGCCCGCCATCCGAATCCGCAAACGGCCAGTACACCTTCGGTCAACGGATCCAGACCGAGCACCTGTTCCAGCAATGCTTCATTGATCGCGCAGGTGACATAGGCACCCAATCCCATCTCGGTCGCCGATATGTAGAGTGTCTGCGACAGATGCCCGGCTTCCAGCACGATGGCCCGGTATGCCTTGGCGTGGTGCCGGTACTTCCAGAAATTGCGGGTATAGCGCGGCGACAGGATCACCATCACGTGCGCGTCAGCGAACCAGTGCTGTTGCGCCACCGCGTCCAGCATCAGCTGGTCAATCGGCATCGCTGATGCAGGCAACGGTTCCAGCGCGTGCACCAACGGGTGATAGTGGTATAGACCATCGGCAAAGCCTTCGACGTTGCGCACCAGCAGGTAGGCTTCCATCGGGTGCAAGCCGCCGCCGGAAGGGCTGCTTTTCTTTAGGAAGACCGTGTCGTCCGTTACGCGCACCGAGGAGTGCGCGGCGAACACCCGCCCGAGCAATCCGGACAACAGCGCACCCGGCAATGGTCGGGTGGTATCGAAGTTGCGACAGGTCACGCGCTGCTCAAGCAGCCGATCGAAATCGCTTCCCTGTTGCGCGGGCAGTGCAATCCGCTCACCGTCGGCGACGCGACTGATGACTTCGGCAGGCGGCGCGCCCAGTTGCTGCCTGAGCTCTGCCGCGGTTGAGGTACCGGTATCGGCCATCGCCTGCACCGCATCGGCCCCCATCCAGCGCGTGAAGGCATGGAAGGTTGCTGCGAGTGGGTGCCAATGCGCCCCGCGAAGCTGCTCATCCCGCTCGCGGAACGTCGCGTAGCGCGCATGTCGACCTATCACCAAGCCTTTGCGCAGCAGCGAACGCAACGGCGCAGCCACGTCCGTTCCAAGCTCACCTCCGTCTATCCAGGCCTCCGGACTGATCCGCCCAAGCAGCATGCATTCGGCCTCGTCGACAGGCACTTCGCTGCCGATGTGGGGCGCCATGGCAACCCAATGACAACTGCGTGTCAGACCATCCCCGCCCGCCAACAGCCCGGCCAGATCGAACTCGACCCGCTCGCGCGGCTCCAGATGCAGGATCGAACAGCGTCTTACCTTCACACACCCACTCCTCGGACGTATAGTTACGGGATCCCTGAATGGGAGCGTAACAAGGCAGTCAGGCGTAATGCCTGATCCCCTAACCACAACCAGAAGTCTGCAGCGAAGGACACAACGTGGCAACGAAGAAACCCGGCATGCCGAAAGCGCATATCGCACTCACACCCGCAATTGCCGATCATCTTCTCGACCTGCTGAGCACGGATAACAGCTTCAGGCGCGCTTTCAAGAAGGACCCGGCTACCGCCCTTCTACAAATCGGCCATGAACCAACAGGGCAGGATGCCAACGCAGAATTGGACTACCTGCGTACCAGCCTCTCAGTGGAACGTCTGGCCAGCAAGGACAGCATCGCCAAATCCCGTGAAGAGATCAGGAAAATGCTGACCAACGGCCTGTCCATGATTCCCATTCAACTGAATGTGGAAGGCAGTGCTTCGCGACGGACCCGCAAGTAATCAGGCAGGGTCCTGGTTTTCCAGTAGGCATCAAACGCCTGTAGTTCCTTGAGCGCCGCATCGCGGCGCCCAAGCTGTGCCAGCAGTTCAATCTTCCTGAGCCGGGCCAGGTTGGAATCGGCGATGTTCAGACTCTGCCCGCACCATCCGCACCCGCCATGCTCGACGTAGGCCCAACCGCGGTGCGACACCATCCAATCAACCTGACGCAGCGCCGCCTCAGGATTTCCTTCTGCCGCGTAGGCCTCCATCAGCGCTGCCCGCAACTGGAAGGAGCCATGCTGGCCGAGCGTTGAAATCAGGCTCTCCAGTGCCAGCGCGCCGTTACCAGAGGCCATTGATTCACGCGCCTTGAGAACCTGCAGAAACCCTCCCACGGGCTGCATGGCAACAATCTCCGGTGCCTGTTCCAGCCGCTGGATGAGCTGCCGGGCCGGCTCGTGGTCACCCAAGCGCTGTGCGAGGATCGCACCATAGGCTGCGGTAATGGCTTCGCCACGCGCGGTAAGGCCTGCGGCACCATCCAGCTGGGCTATCGAGGCACGGACGATATTACGGCTAGCCTGCAGTGCACTCCTGCGATCACCAGACATCCATTGCATCACGGCAAGCTGTATCTGCCCCTGCCGGAACCTGCCGCCCTCAGGCGGCAACGCCTGCAGCAGCCGCCGCGCTTCCACCGACGCAGCCTGCAGTTCGCCCTGGTCAAGGAAGTGGGAGACACGATCAAAATGCGGCGCGGCAAGCTTCGCATCACGGGGCCACAGGCGCTCCGCTTCCTGGAAATTACCCTGTGCAGCACGCAGATTGGCCTGCCACACCGCTGTGGTCACCAGTCCACTTTCGGCAGAGCGCGAGAATGCGGCCGACGCATCTTCGTAGTTTCCCAGCGCCAGCGACAGCCGCCCCAACGCCTCTTGCGAGAGCGATGCGAACTCGTAGCGCGACTCGGAAGCACGACGGATATAAGGCAGCGCTTCCTCGTAACGGTTCTCCATTTCCAGGGCATAGCCGACGTTGGCAGCTGCGGCATAGAAATCCGGGTAGAGGTCGGACATCTGCCGCCACTTCTGCTGGGCTTCGCCGGGGCTGTTGATCTGCACCTCCCAGGCCTGCATGTACATCGCCTCCCTCGGCGACAGGCGGCTGGTCATCGCCTTCGTTTTCTGCAGGCTGAGCAAGCCTTTTGGAAGCTGCTCGGTCGCATTGAGCGAGCGCAGCACGCCCAGGTGCGCCAGTGCGAAATCCTTGTCCAGCGACACCGCGTGCTCATACAGCCCCAATGCCTGCTTGTACTGGCCTTTACCGTAGGCCTCCTGGCCCATCGCATAGGCGCGCAAGGCGTCCAGGTCACCAGTGCTGACTTCCGGTAGCGGCCGGGAATCACGCCCGATGGATGCTATCGCCTCACCAAGACGGCCACGCAGGCGAGCAGTCACCTGATCGACCGAGGCCAGCGCCGACTCAAGCCCACGCCCATCGGCAAACTCCGTGTACACCGTGTTCTGGGTAACCGGGTCGACGATCTCCACCGTGACACGCAGTCGCCCACCCACCTCCGACACCAGCGGCAGAATCACAGCGCGCGCGCCGTCCCGCAGCGCGACTTCGGAGGCTACGGCGCGGTCAACCAGAACCTTCTCCGGGTCCTTGCGCATCCGCGACAGCGTGTCGCGAACCTTCATGTCGCTGAGGACATTGATGTACTTCGACTGCTCCAGGCTGATCCGGAATGCCTGCTGCAAGGATTCATCCAGAACCTTCTGCCCGGTCAGGTTGCGCAGATCACCGACCACGACCCAATCACGCTCGGTGAAGGCGATCGCAGGTTCGGGACGCACCAGTATCCAGACCACGCCAGCGGCTACAACCACCAGCATCAACTCGGCGGCCAGGGCTGCTGGCCGCCTCCACAACGGCATTTTCCGCCAGGCCTTGCCCGAACGCACCGGCATGCGCAGTGGGGCATTGCCCGCCGCACCCACTTCAAACACCTCCTGCGGTGCCGGCAGGCCCTTGAAGTACCAATGACCGTGCGACTTCCATCGCAGGCCATTGCCGCGCTCGCCAAGCTCGCGCTGCGCGGCGCGCAGCAGCCCTTCGGCAACGGCCGATAACAGGATCTGGTTCGGCCGCGCCAGGGCCATCAGGCGCGCAGCGGTAGGCTTGGCCACGCCTTCCACATCCATGGGCTTGGCACCGGCGGCCACCGCTTCTTCGTCATTCCGCCAGAACAATACGTCGCCGACATGGATGCCAACCCGCGCCTGCAACGGCAGCTCCCGCTCCTTGCCGACCTCGGCCAGCAGATCCAGGTAATCCAGCGCAAAACCCAACCCATGCGCAGGCACGTCGAACAGCAACAGCATTCCATCGGAACGGTCGATCAGGCGTCCCGTCCAGCGCTGCAGCAACTGCAGTACACGCACATCCAGGCTGCGGAACAATTCGGCCGCCGCCGCATCACCGATCCGCGCGGTCAATGCCACCGAGTCACATAGGTCCGTCAACACCAGCGTCTTGAGCTGGCGATCGGATGAGGGGGGTTCAGTCTCGCTGGACATGGTCTACACCGAAAAATTCAAGGTCGACAGATTCTTCCTGGAACCACTGCGCACGATTGCCACCGGCGCGCTTTGCCATGTACAGCGCTTGATCCGCGCGCGAATAGGCGTCGTTCCAATGATGATCCTCATCGATCAACACCATGCCGACACTCAGCGAGCAGGCACCAACCGTCGCGCCTGGGTAGGCGATCAAGTGGCGCATGGCTTCGAGCACGAATTCGGCGGTGCGCGGAAGGCTCTCGGCGTCCGCCTTCATCAGCAATACGCAGAACTCGTCGCCACCAAGACGGCAGGCGATATCGTCCTTGCCGGTCACCGAGGCGAGAATGCGGCCGAAGCACTGCAGCGCATGGTCACCAGCGAGGTGACCGTAAGAGTCGTTCAAGCCCTTGAAGTCATCGCAGTCGAGCAGCAACAGCCCCTGCGGGCGATGACCGGAGCGGTGTGACTTCTGCAGATAGGCGGTCAGCGCACGGCGGTTGCTCAGCCCGGTCAGGTCATCGCTGTAGACCAGCTCGCGGGTGTGGTGCAGCTCGTGGTTGGCGCTGTAGAGATTGCCGAGCGCGGTTTCCAACTCGTGGTTGCGACGGCTGAGCTGAGCAATCAGGCGTTGCTCGCTGGACACCACCCGCGACAGGGTGCGACGCAGGAAGAACACCACCATCGCGGGGTCCTGGTCGATCAGGCGATGGAAATTTTCGTGGGTGATCTCAAGCAGCACGCTGTCGCAGTTGGCGCGCGCATCACAGGAACGCGGGTGGCGCTCGATCAACAGACCAAGTTCGCCAAAGAAGTCGTTGCAGCCCATCGGCTTGGGTGCCAGGCCGGCGCCGAAATCCAGGCTTACGGCGCCACTGACAATGATGAACATCGAGCTGCCCAGGTCGCCACGGCGGAACAGCACCTGCTCGGCTTGCAAGGTGCGGCGAACACCAAACTCGGAGAACAGCGCGAACTCCACCGGGGACAATTGCGCACGCAGCACCGTACCCCCCGCCGACGTAGCGACGGAAAGCTCGGACTCCAGTGCTGAACCCCCTGTTGCCATGCCGCTCATTCCCTGCCTCATGGACTGCTCGCCCATCTCAGACGAGTAATCTCGCGAGCCTATCATCAAAATTATCGGTTTTGTGATCCGCTACACCGTTTGATACAGGGCCATGCCCAAAAAAAAGAAGGGGCTCGTAAGAGCCCCTTTGAAACGACCTGGCCAGCGCCCTCAGGCAGCTACTTCAGTCTGAAACTGCTCTTCCTCGGTGGACCCGGTCAGCGCGGTCACGCTGGAGGCGCCGCCCTGGATCACCGTGGTCACATCGTCGAAGTAACCAGCACCCACTTCCTGCTGGTGCGAAACGAAGGTGTAGCCCTTGTCGCGGGCGGCGAATTCCGGCTCCTGCACCTGCTCCACGTAGTGGCGCATGCCCTCACCGCGGGCGTAGTCGTGGGCGAACTTGAAGGTGTTGAACCAGTTGATGTGGATGCCGGCCAGGGTGATGAACTGGTACTTGTAGCCCAGTGCGGCCAGCTCGTCCTGGAACCTGGCGATGGTCTTGTCGTCCAGATTCTTCTTCCAGTTGAACGAGGGCGAGCAGTTGTAGGACAGCAGCTTGCCGGGGCTGGCGGCATGCACGGCCTGGGCGAACTCGCGGGCGAAGCCCAGGTCCGGGGTGCCGGTCTCGCACCACACCAGGTCGGCATGCGGGGCGTAGGCAACGCCGCGGCTGATCGCCTGCTCCAGGCCGTTCTTGACCTTGTAGAAGCCCTCGGCGGTGCGCTGGCCGGTGATGAACGGGGTGTCGTTCGGGTCGAAATCGCTGGTCAGCAGATTGGCGGCTTCGGCATCGGTACGCGCCAGCACGATGGTCGGCACGCCCAGCACGTCAGCCGCCAGGCGCGCGGCGGACAGCTTCTGGATCGCTTCCTGGGTCGGCACCAGCACCTTGCCACCCATGTGACCACACTTCTTCACCGCCGCCAGCTGGTCCTCGAAATGCACCGCGGCGGCACCGGCGGTGATCATGTTCTTCATCAGCTCGTAGGCATTCAACACGCCGCCGAAGCCGGCCTCGCCATCGGCGACGATCGGCAGGAAGAAGTCGATCGCATCTTCGGCCTTGACCTTGCCGTCGATGATGTTCTTCCACTGGATCTCGTCGGCGCGCTGGAAGGTGTTGTTGATGCGGCGGACCATGGTCGGCACCGAGTCGTAGGCGTACAGCGACTGGTCCGGGTACATGGTTTCGGAGGTATTGCCGTCGGCGGCCACCTGCCAGCCGGACAGGTACACCGCTTCCAGCCCGGCCTTGGCCTGCTGCATCGCCTGGCCGGCGCTGATCGCACCGAAGGCATTGACGTAGCCCTTCTTCGAACCGCCATTGACCAGCTCCCACAGGCGCTCGGCGCCGCGCTTGGCCAAGGTGTGCTCGGGCTGCACGCTGCCACGCAGGCGCACCACGTCGGCGGCACTGTAGGTGCGCTTCAAGCCCTTCCAGCGCGGGTTGGTGTCCCAGTCCTGCTGCAGGGCGGCGATCTGTTGCTGGTAGCTGCTCATCGTTTCGTCCTCAAAGTGGTGCGTACGTAAGGGGAAGGGTCAATCGATCTGCCGGTAGGCCGGCAAGGTCAGGAAGTCGGTCAGCTCGTCGGCGCGGCTGAGCTGGTCGAGCAGGCCGATGGCCTGGGTGATGCGGCTGCCACCGGGCAGTGCGGAGGTGTCGCCAAGGCGCGCCGGCAAAGCGCGCAGGGTGCTGGCCAGCAACGCGAAGTCGATCGCGGTGCCGTCATCGAGGTGCTGGTTGCCGGCATGCAGCCACTGCCAGATCTGGCTGCGGCTGATCTCGGCGGTGGCGGCGTCTTCCATCAGGTTGTGGATGGGCACGCAGCCATTGCCATCCAGCCAGGCGGCCAGGTAACGCACGCAGACTTCGACGTTGTTCTCGAAACCGGCGCGGGTAACCGTGCCGCTGCACGGCGCGATCAGCTCATCGCGGTTGGCCTGCACGTCACGGCGCAGCACGTGATGCTGGTTGGGACCGGACATGTGCTCATCGAAGATGGCGCGTGCCACCGGGATCAGCGCCGGATGCGCCACCCAGGTGCCGTCATGGCCAGCAGTGACCTCACGTAGCTTGTCGGCGCGCACCCGTGCCATCGCCTGCTCGTTGGCGGCGGCATCGTTGTTGATCGGGATCTGCGCGGCCATGCCACCCATCGCATGCGCGCCGCGGCGATGGCAGGTCTTGATCAGCAGTTCCGAATACGCCTTCAGGAACGGCTGGGTCATCGTCACCTGGCCGCGCTCGGGCAACACCTTGTCGGCGTGGCGGCGGAAGGTTTTCAGGTAGGAAAAGATGTAGTCCCAGCGACCGCAGTTCAGCCCGACGATGCGATCGCGCAGCACGTACAGGATCTCGTCCATCTCGAACACCGCCGGCAGTGTCTCGATCAGCACGGTGACCTTGATCTGCCCATGCGGCAGGCCGAGCATGCCTTCGATGTGCGACAGCGCGGTCTCCCACAGCGCCGCCTCTTCCATCGACTGCAGCTTGGGCAGGTAGAAGTAGGGGCCGCGGTCCTTGTCCATCAAGGTCTGCGCATTGTGGAAAGCGAACAGCGCCGCGTCGAACAGGCCACCGGCTATCGGCTGGCCATCGACCAGCACGTGCTTCTCGTCCAGGTGCCAGCCACGCGGTCGCACGATCAGCACCGCCTGCTCATCGAACGGACGCAGCATGTAGTGCTTGCCCGGGCCCTTGGCGGTAGCCGGCGCGGTGAAATCCAGATCGCCGCGCACCGCCGCCTTCATCGTCTGCTGGCCGGCCAGCACATTGCGCCAGGTCGGCGATGTCGAATCCTCGAAGTCGGCCATGAACACCTTGGCACCGGAGTTCAGCGCATTGATGACCATCTTCGGGTCGGTCGGGCCGGTGATTTCGACGCGGCGGTCCTGCAATGCGGCCGGGATCGGCGCCACGCTCCAGTCCTCCTCGCGGATGGCACGGGTGTCGGCGCGGAAATCCGGCAGGCCGCCCTGGTCGAAGAAGGCCTGGCGCTCGCGGCGGGCGGCCAGCCGTGCCTGCCGGCCCGGCTCGACCGCACGGTGCAGCGATACGAGCAGGCCCAACACGCCGGCCGGCAGCAGCGCGGACTGGCCGGCCAACTGGGTGGTCAGGGTGATGCCCGGGGTCGGGCGAGGGGCGGACTGCGGGGTAGCGACTGCGTGGGCGACGGCGGACATCGGACTTCCTGCGTATGTCGGGGACTCCAACGTGCCGCCGCAGGCAGGTATTTAACAAAACAGTTTTTGCAATGTTATCTATAAGTTGTGCTAATACTTACTTCAAGATGCCAGCCAAGCCGCCCGTAACCCCGCGTTTTTCTTACAAGTCTGATCGGCTCAAGCCGCTGCGGGCGTTCCTGCAGACGCTGCGCCTGGGCTCGGTTTCGCGTGCCTCGGAAGCACTTTTTGTCAGCCAACCGGCGGTGAGCCTGCAGCTGCAGGCGCTGGAGCGGGAGTTGGGAGTGGTGCTGTTCGAGCGCAGCGGGCGCCGCCTGGTGCCCACCCGCGAGGGCCAGCTGCTGTACGACATGGCGCAGCCACTGGTGGAAAGCCTGGACGGGCTGCTGCCGCGCTTCCGCGAGAAGGTCAGCGGGCTGGATGCCGGCGAGCTCAATATCGCCGCAAATTCGTCGACCATCCTCTATCTCCTGCCCAAGATCGTCGAAAATTTCCGCCGACAGCACCCGGATGTGCGTTTGACCCTGCACAACGCAATCAGTGCCGACGGCACCGACCTGCTGCGCAGCGACGCCGCCGACCTGGCCATCGGCTCGATGATGGATGTGCCGGCCGACCTCAGCTATGCACCGGTCTACCGTTTCGACCAGGTACTGATCACCCCGCCCGACCACCCGCTGGCGAAGAAAAAGAACCTGACGCTGGAAGACCTGTCGCCGTGGCCGCTGATCCTGCCGCCGCGCCGGCAGATCACCTGGCGACTGGTCGACCTGGTGTTCCAGCAGCATCGCGTGCCTTACACGGTAGCGCTGGAAGTGGGCGGCTGGGAGGTGATCAAGCAGTACGTGGCAATGGGCATGGGCATCAGCATCGTCACTGCCCTGTGCCTGAACGACAGCGACCGCGACAAGCTGGCAACGCGGGCGATGAGCGATTACTTCCCCTCGCGCAGCTATGGCGTGGTGGTGCGGCGTGGCAAGGTGTTGTCGCCACAGGCCAGAGCGTTCGTTGAGCTGATCCAGCCGGATCTGTTTGCGCCGCGGCAGTACGACGATACCGGGCATTCGGAGCGGTAGACCCTGCATCGCGAGCCGACAGCACAGCAGTTGGTCGACAGCACCGCAGCCGCCTAGACTGCGGTCATGTCATTGGAACTCCGCCACCTGCGCTACTTCCTGGCCGTCGCCGATACCCTGCACTTCGGCCGCGCTGCGGAACGACTTGGCATGTCGCAACCGCCACTCAGCCAACAGATCCGGCAACTGGAAAACCTGCTCGATGCACAGCTGTTCGTGCGCAGCCATCGCCGCGTGCAGCTCACAGCAGCAGGCGAAGTACTGCTGGAACAAGCACGCGACATCCTGCAGCGCGTGGACAAGGCAGTCGACACGGTGCAGCGCGTACAACGTGGCGAAAGCGGCGAACTGCGCATCGGCCTGACCCGTGCAACCCCGCTGTCACCGCAGATTCCGCGTGCGATCTTTACCTATCGCCAGCAGCACCCGCAGGTGCAGATGCAGCTGCGCGAAATGAACAGCCTGCGCCAGATCGATGCCTTGCTGGCCGACGAACTGGACGTCGGCATCATCCGCAAACAGGTGCTACCGGACGAACTGGTTGCAAAGCATCTGTTCGACGATCCGCTCGCGCTCGTCGTCCATGCAAGTCACCCGGCGTTGCGCGGCATAGATCCGGCAACCGCACGGTTCTCGTTGAAGCAATTCGCACTCGACCCGTTTGTCGGCTTCTCACGCGACTCCGGTGCAGGCATCCACGACCATGTGATCACCCTGTGCCGCAATGCTGGTTTCAGTCCACGCATCGTGCAGGAAGCAGGCGAGTCATCCACCTTGATCAGCCTGGTTGCTGCGGGGTTGGGCGTATGCGTGCTGCCCTCCTCGTGCAGCCACATCCAGGTGGAGGGCGCGTGCTTTGTGGCGTTGGCGGATCGCGGTGCGGCGTCCGAGATTCAACTGGCATGGCGGCGTGAAGCGGTGACGCCGTTGTTGCGGCAGTTCATTGCGTTGTTGAAGCGGGAAGTGGCTGGTTGAAGGGGAGAGCAGCAGCGGGAGCAAGGGCAAGGGCAAAAGCACCCCTCCCCAACCCTCCCCTGCGCTACGCGCAAGGGAGGGCGAAGCTCAGCCCCCTCCCCTTGCCGCAGGCAAGGGGAGGGTTGGGGAGGGGTGCTTCTGGTTCTCAGCCCTTGGCCTCAACCAACACCAGCCCCGCTTCCTGCTCAAGCCGACGCCACAACCGCCACGCCGCACCAGCACCTGCCAACGTCAGCACCAGACTGAAGCCACAGACCCCCATCCAGCCCCAATGCGTATAGAACACACCGCCCAAGGCACCCAATACGCTTGAGCCCAGGTAGTACGAAAACAGATACAAGGCCGAGGCTTCTGCGCGCATTCCACCAGCACGCACACCCACCCAGCTGCTGGCCACCGAATGGCCGCCGAAGAACCCAAACGTCGCCAGCGCGATACCCAAGGCCACCGCCGGTAACCACGGCATCGCCAGCAGCACGATGCCAGCCAGTACCAGGCCGAATGACAAGGCCAGCACCGGTCCACGTCCGAGTCGATTGGCCAGCTGACCCATCCATGCCGAACTGACGCTGCCCACGAGATATACGGTGAAGATCAATCCGACCACGGTCTGGCTCAAGCCGTACGGCGGCGCCAGCAGGTGATAACCAAGGAAGTTGTACAGCGTCACGAACACGCCCAGCAGCAGGAAGCCACAGGCAAACAGCCACGGCAACGCCGCATCCCGGAACAGGCCGGCAAAGCGTGCAGGCAGCTGCATGGGCTCGGCACGCTTCGCGTGGAAATGGCGCGAGGCCGGCAGCTGCGTCCACAACGCCACGCTCGCCAGCAACGCGATCACACCGACCGCTGCAATGCCGGTACGCCAGCCCCAATGGTCGGCCACCACGCCAGCAATCAAACGCCCGCTCATGCCGCCGACCGCATTGCCGCCGATGTACAGGCCCATCGCCAGACCCAGCGAACGGCTGTCCATTTCCTCGACCAGCCAGGTCATCGCAACAGCTGGCACGCCACTGAGGCTCAGGCCGAGCAGGGTGCGCAGCAGCAGCAAGGTGTTCCAGTCATCGGTAAGCGCGGTGCCGAGCGTCAGCAGGGCGGACGTCAGCAGCGAAGCCACCATCACCGGGCGCCTGCCGATTCGGTCGGAGACCATGCCCGCCACCAGCATCGCTACCGCCAACACGCCGGTGCTAACCGACAAGGCCAGCGCGCTGTTGCCGGCACTGATCCCGAAGTGGCTGCTGAAACCCGGCAGCAGCGGCTGCACGCAGTACAGCACGCCAAAAGTAGCGAAGCCGGCCATGAACAAGGCCAGCACCGCGCGCCGGAACTCGGGCGTGCCCTGGCGGATGTGGGGGTATTCGGTTGCCGTGTTCGGCGGCGTGACTGGCGCGAGTGATTCGCTGCAGCTTGCCGTGTTGCTGGTTTCGGGTTGCATTGCATCTTGGCCTGTAACGGCAGGCCGGCTTATTGGGAGTGCCGGAAGCTTGAACCTGCGGATCGAGTCGATCCATAACCTGCTGTGTACGGATTGATACTTATGGCGTATTAATTCAGCGAGCGTGGCGGCTCATCTGCGGAAAACAGGCAGCGAAACCAATCCCTTCTCCCGCTTGCGGGGTTAAGAACAGGCGGTTACGAGCCAAAGGCTCGTGACTGTTCGTACGCCCCGCGTGCTACGCGGGGCTGGGCGCGGAGCGAGGTGCCCCGAAGGGGCGGATGAGGGGAGCCTTTAGCCTTTAGCCTTTAGCCTTTAGCCTTTAGCCTTTAGCCTTTAACTTTTAGCTTTTAGCTTTTAGCTTTTAGCTTTTAGCTTTTAGCTTTTAGCTTTCCGCTTTTAGCTTTCCGCTTTTGGTTATAGCTATTGATCATAGTTTTCCAGCTAGAAGCTTCCCCTCACCCCAACCCCCGCTCCGCGCCCCGGCCCTTGCGCTGGCGCAAGGGCGTTCGATGGGCAGCGAACCGGTGGTTCGCAAGCTGCCCTTCTCACCCCGCGCGCGGGAAAGGGGCTTTAGCAAAAACAAAAGCAAAAACAAAAACAAAAGCAATGGCAGGCGCTTCGCGCCTCAGCAATCACAGCCCTTCCAACCCGGCTGCTTGCTGGTCTGGCCTATGCCCGGGTTGAAGGTATTGCTCGGGTCCAGCTGCTGGTAGAACTGTGCCAGCGCCGGCTTGGCTGGATACAGGTGGCCAACATTGTGCTCGGCTGGGTATTCGGCGCCGCGCTCATCCAGCAGCTTCCACATGGCGTGTTCGATCGCCATCGGGTCTTCGCCTTTGCGCGCGATGTAGTCCTGGTGGAAGACATGGCACAGGAAGTGGCCGTAATAGAGTTTGTGCAGCAATCGCGCATCCAGCTTAGCCGGCAGCTGCTCGAACCACGCGCGGTCATCGCGGCGCAAGGCAATATCCAGGGCGACGATGTCCTCAACCTGCGCACGATGCACTTCGCGATAGCGCACCGCCGCACCAGCCACCGCGAACCGGTGCAGGAAGGCTTTGCGGCCTTCGTCCGGCGTGCAGTGGAAGTAAGCGCCTTCATGCCCGGCGAAGAAGCCGCGCAACCACTGCTCCGTCGCCGCCGCATCCTGTGCGGAAACCTTGACCAGCAAGTGGTGCTCATAGCGCTGACGGAACTCGCCCATGCGCTTGGGCAGGTGCGATGGCAACAGCCCGGTCAGCAGCTGCATCGCGTGATCGGTCACGCCACGCAGGCCCAGCCGCTCGAACCAGCCATCGACCCGGCTCTTCAGTGCGAAGGCCGCCGGCACCCGTGCGGTACCGAGCTTGTCGATCAGCAGGAAGGTATCCTTGCCGTAGCGCTCGCCAATGTCATAGGCGACGCGATGGATGTATTCGCCGGAAATCGGCAGACGCTCGAAGCCGGTCAACAGCTGGCGGCGGATCGCGGTGAGGCTATCAGTGCTGTTGCTGCCGATATAGAACACCTCGGCCGCTTCCTTGGCGAAAGTATCCAGGCGCACCGCGAACACCGCCAGTTTGCCGGCCGAACCCGCTGCTTCGTAATGACGGCTGGGGTCGGCGTTGAAACGCGCCGGCGTTGTCGCGTCCACCTGCCTCACCTGTTCGGCGTAACGCGGATCGGAGCCGGCGCGCTCACCATCAACACGCACATCGGCAGGCTGGTAGTCGCCGGCCTGTAGGCGCTGCAGGATCTCTTCCGGCGTGTCGCCCAAAGCGATGCCAAGATGGTTCACCAACTGCAGGCCGCCATCGCCATCCACCTGCGCATACAGCGCCATCTCGGTATAGGCCGGGCCACGTCGCACCAGCGAGCCACCGGAGTTGTTGCAGACACCGCCCAGTACCGAAGCACCGATGCACGAGGAACCGATCACCGAATGCGGCTCGCGCCCAAGCGGTGCCAATGTCTGTTCCAGACGATCCAGCGTGGCACCGGGCAGGCACAGCACCTGCCGTCCTTCATCAAGCAACTGCACGCCGGTCAGGCGCAGCGTGCTGATCAATACAATCGGCCGCCCGTAGTCGTTTCCATCCGGCGTGGAACCGCCGGTCAGGCCGGTATTGGCCGCCTGCAGGATGATCGCCGCCCCACCCTGCACGGCTGCCTGCAGGGCGCGCCACATCTCCAGCAAGCTTCCCGGCCGTACCACCGCCAGCACGGCGCCATCGCCAAAGCGGTACCCCTTGCGAAAGCGCCGGGTTGCCTTGTCGCCAGTCAGCACATGGGCGTCACCAACGGCGCTGCGCAGCTGCGCCAACAGTGCTTCGTTCGCACTCATGCCAGGTTGACCAGCGAGTCGCGGCTGATATCGGCAATGCGACGTGCGCCGGTCAGCGTCATCGCCACGCGCATTTCCTTGGCGATCAGGTCCAGCAGGTTGGCCACGCCAGCCTCGCCCTGTGCGGCAAGCGCGTAGACGAAGGCACGACCCAACAGCACGCTGTCAGCGCCGAGTGCGAGCATGCGCACCACGTCCAGACCGGTACGGATGCCCGAATCTGCGAGAATTTTCAGATCGCCCTGCACCGCGTCTGCAATCGCCGGCAAGGCGCGTGCGGTGGACAGCACGCCATCCAGCTGGCGACCACCGTGATTGGAAACCACGATGCCGTCGGCGCCAAAGCGCACCGCATCGCGGGCATCGTCCGGATCAAGAATGCCCTTGATCACCATTGGCCCCTTCCAGAACTCGCGGATCCATTCCAGGTTCTTCCACGATATCGACGGGTCGAAGTTGTTGCCCAGCCAACCGATGTAATCCTCCAACCCGGTCGGGCTGCCGCGATAGGCGGAGATGTTGCCCAGATCATGCGGACGGCCAAACAGGCCAACGTCCCAGGCCCAACGCGGATGGGTCATGGCCTGACCAATGCGGCGCATGCCGGCATTCGGACCACTCATACCCGAGTGCGCATCGCGGTAGCGCGCGCCCGGCACCGGCATGTCGACGGTGAATACCAGTGTGGTGACGCCGGCAGCCTGTGCGCGCTCCAGCGCGTTGCGCATGAAGCCGCGGTCGCGCAGCACGTACAGTTGGAACCACATCGGTCGTTTGATCGCAGGTGCCACTTCTTCGATCGGGCACACCGACACCGTCGACAAGGTGAACGGAATGCCGCGGCTGTCCGCCGCACGCGCCGCCTGCACTTCACCACGGCGCGCATACATGCCGGTCAGGCCGACCGGCGCCAACGCAACCGGCATCGCCAACTTCTCACCGAACAGCTCGGTTTCCAGGCTGAGATCGGACATGTCGCGCAGGATGCGCTGGCGCAGCGCGATGTCGGACAGGTCGGAAACATTGCGTTTGAGCGTGTGTTCGGCATACGCGCCGCCATCAATGTAGTGGAACAGGAACGGCGGCAGACGACGCTGCGCGGCCGCACGGTAATCGGTGGAGGCGGAGATGATCATGGGTCAACCGTGGGGGGAAGGAAGCCGCGAAGCGCGGGCACGCCGCGCCTCGTCTTCATCGAGCGTGCGCAGCGTGGTGTGCACGAACTCAAGATGGGTGTGCGCTGCGGCACGCGCACGCTCGGGGTCGCCGGCCAGTACCGCATCCATCATTTCGCGGTGCTGGTCAGACAAAGGGGAAAACGTTGTCGATGCGGTGTATAGCTTCTCGCGACTCTGCGAGATATTGGTCTGCAGCAGCTCGAACAGGCCGCGCATCACCTGCAGCAGCACCAGATTGTGCGAGGCCTCGGCGATGGACAGGTGGAAGGCCGCGTCGGCGCGCGCTTCGCCGGCCGGGTCGTCCTTGCCGTGCGCATCCATCATGGTCTGGAAGGCCTGCGCGATGCGTGCGCGGTCCTCGTCGGTAGCCCGCAATGCTGCATGCCAGGCGGTTGCACCTTCCAGCGCGTGGCGGATTTCCAGCACGTCGAAGCGGTATTCGGGATCGCCCTGGAACAGCGGCAGGTACGGCACCAGCGGTTCATCCAATGCCTGCCGCGCACGTGCGGCCGGCTCGGCCACATAGGTGCCGCCACCAACCCGCGCCACCAGCAGGCCCTGACTGCCAAGCTGGGCAATCGCCTCGCGCAACGCCGTGCGCGAGACCCCGAGCTGCACCGCCAAAGCGCGCTCGGAGGGCAGCCGGTCACCCGGCTGCAGTTGTTGTTCGTCCACCAGCACGCGCAGCTGCGCGGCCACCTTGTCGGAAATACGTTGCGTACTCATGCCGACATTGTGGCCCGAAGCTGCTTGGCGTTGGCGGGTGCGCGTGGCCATGGCTCAGGGAATCATCCAGGTGAGCCAGTAAGCCTGCGCGGTGGTGATCAAGCCGACCATCACGGTGAAGATCAGGCTGTGCTTGACGGTGAAGCGGAACAGGTCCGATTCCTTGCCAGCCAGGCCCACCGCTGCACAGGCAATGGCGATGGACTGCGGCGAGATCATCTTGCCGGTGACGCCACCGGTGGTATTGGCTGCAACCAGCAGCACCTCGGATACCCCGATCTGCTGCGCCGTGGTTGCCTGCAAGGCCGAGAACAAGGCGTTGGACGAGGTATCCGAACCGGTCAGGAATACACCCAGCCAGCCAAGGAACGGCGAGAAGAAGGTGAATGCCTTGCCGGTATGCGCAAGCGCCAGCGCCAATGTCGCCGACAGCCCGGAGTAGTTGGCGATGAAGGCGAAGGCCAACACCATGCCGATGGAGTAGATCGGCATCTTCAGTTCATTGACGGTCTCGCCAAACGTGCGCACCGCTGCGCGCACCGGCATGCGCAAGTAGAGGATCGCAATCACCGCCGCCAGCATGATTGCGGTGCCGGTGGCCGAGATGGCATCAAACTTGTACACGGCCTCGTAGGCAGTAGGCGCGTTAACGATCGGCGGCATCTTCTGCACCAGCTGGTCCAGGCCCGGCACCGGCAGCTTCAACACCCAGCTTTCCAGCGGCCCGCCGGCGGCGAACAAGGCCTTGAACGGCTTGATGCTCCACAGCGTCACCATCGCGGTGAGGATCAGGAACGGCGACCACGCCTTGGTGATCTGGCCGGCGCTGTAACGCGGTGCGGCCGATGCCTGTGCGGCAGCGTCAGCACTGGCCTCGGTTTCGAAGCGGAAGATGCGCTTGGGCTGCCAACGGCGCAGGAACAGTGTCAGGCACACCAGCGACGCCAGCGACGCGGTGATGTCCGGCAGCTCCGGGCCGATGAAGTTGGAGGTCAGGTACTGCGCGATGGCAAAGGAACCACCGGCAACCAACACTGCCGGCCAGGTTTCCTTGATGCCGCGCCAGCCATCCATTATGGCCATGATCCAGAACAGCACGATGATGGTCAGGAACGGCAGCTGGCGGCCGGCCATCTGCCCGATCTCGAAGGCATCCAGCCCGGTGACCTGGCCGGCGACGATGATCGGAATGCCCATCGCACCGAAGGCCACCGGCGCGGTGTTGACGATCAGGCACAGTCCGGCGGCATACAGCGGCTTGAAACCCAGCCCGACCAGCAGCGCGGCGGTGATCGCCACCGGTGCGCCAAAACCTGCGGCACCTTCAAGGAATGCACCGAAGGCGAAGCCGACCATCAGCATCTGCAGGCGCTGGTCTTCGGTCACCGACAGGATCGAGGCGCGGATGATCGCGAACTGCCCGGTCTTGACCGACACCTTGTACAGGAACACCGCGCCGATGATGATCCAGGCAATCGGCCACAGCCCGTACAGGAAGCCGAAACCGGCTGCACCCAAGGCCTGCGACACCGGCATGCGATAGAACAGCAATGCAACCGCCAGCGCGATGACGACGGTGATGGTGCCGGCCAGCCAGCCCTTCATGCGCAGCACGGCCAGGGCGACGAAGAAGAAGGCGATCGGCAACAGCGCGATCAGGCTGGACAGCCAGAGGTTGCCAGCGGGGTCGTACAGTTGTTCCCAGGGCTGCATGCAGGTTCTCGTCAAAGGCGAAAGGCGGCCCACCCGCAGGTGGCGTGGCGATGGTCGCGAATATTGGTATTACCAATATTCAATCAGTCCGACCAACGAACCGCGATTGAATCGCCGTTGCCGCGAAGATCCTATTAGACCATAGGGTTAGTGAAGACTATTGGTATTACCAATGTGCGGTTTTTGTAGGAGCGGCGTAAGCCGCGAAACCGATATCAATACAGCTACCCTTCCACTTGCTACTGCATCCATGCAGCTTGCTTGCACCGTCAGCTTCGCGGCTCACACCGCTCCTACAAGAAAAACAAAAACGAAGGCAAAAAAAACGGCACGTCTCCGTGCCGGTTTTCTTCGTCGCTATCGATCCTTACAACCGCTGCCACTCCGGCCCATCACCGCGCCGCCAGTACACGGCCACCGCCTTGCCATAAACCGTATCGGCATCCACCAGACCGAAGAAGCGGCCATCGAAGCTGTTGCCGCGGTGGTCACCCACGACAAGCAACTTGCCGGCCGGAATGGTGATGCCATTGATGTCCGGGCCACCGCCATCACGCAGATCCAACTGCACCTGCTTGCTGCCGAACAACTCGCGCGCCACGTCCTGCCGCAACGGCTGTTCGTTGATGGACAGATAGCCGTCATGCAGCTGCACGCGATCACCGGCAACAGCCACCACGCGCTTGATGAGCCGCGTGCCATCAGCCGGGGAATCAAATATCGCCACATCACCACGCTGCGGTGCCTGCCCGGCCAGCAGCTGCACATCGGTGAAGGGCAGGCGCAGGCCGTACGCACGCATATCCACCACCACCCGGTCACCGGGCTGCAGAGTCGGCTGCATCGAGCCGCTGGGCACCTGGTAGTGGTTGGCCAGGCTGTCGCGAGCCGCGAACAGCAGCAGCAACATCACGCCCAAGGGCAAGGCTTCACGTCGCAGCCAGGCCAGCACGGGATGGGGCGATGCAAGGGACTCGGTCTCACTCATGGCTGATCACCAACTCCGGAGGTCAAGCCGAACTGACCGCCAACGCTGGCCGAAGTTCCCCATGGCCAAGAAACGCGGCCCGCACGATTTGCTACGCAGACTTTACGCCGCCCCGCCCAGCCGCCATGGCGATTTGATGTAGCCGCGGCGCATCTTGGCACCACCGCGCCGCAAGGCGCTTGAACGTGGTGCTACATGAGCGTTTTACTGATCCGGCATACCCGCAACCCAGTGCCGGATGCATCCCTTCTACCCGCCCAGCTCGCCGACCAGCCGCTGCAATGCCTGCACTGCGGCTCACTGCCTGCGTTGGCCCAGTGTCTGGATAACGCCCGACATCAGGCACCAAGCTGGGTGCTGATCGAGAACACCGCCACCGACGAGGCGCAATGGGCGCTGCACGGCCGCAGCGTCTGCAACGCACTGGATGCCCTGCCCTCGCCGTATATCGAGATCGCCCGCAGCGATGCAGATACGCTCGAAGCCCACCTGCATCCGCATCATGCCGCGACCGCATTGGTGGTCTGCAGTACCGGTACCGACGAGGCGCGACGCCTGTCGCTTGCGATCACCACGCGTCTGCTCAGCAACGGACAAGGTGCCTGAGCCATGGCGATCTTCATCGTACGTGGGCCCGAGGCTTCTGATGCGCAGCTGCAAGCTGCTCCACCGCTGCCAAGCAAGGTCATGAATGCATTGGTGCATCGCGCACTCGACGTCGGTATCAGCGTGGCGCAGCGCAACTGCCGCTCCGAACAGGAACTGCTGGACTCGCTGTGCGCGGCCGACCACAACCCGGACGACGTGATCCTGCTGGCCCCCGCCGCCTGTGTGCACAGCGCCCGCCTGCAGCGACTGCTGCCTCGCCTGCGCAACGCCTACGTGGAAGTTCACGAGGATACCAGCGGCGCGCCGCAGTCCTGCCTGCCGGAGCATCTTGGCCATCGTCTTGGCATCGCCCAGGGCTACTGTGCGCAAAGCTATGTACTGGCCATGGAACTGGCGCTTGAACACCTGTGCTGCAGCGATGTCGGCGACCGCGTGCATGTAGGCACCTGAGATGGATGCGCATCGCTACATCGTTGGTTATGAGATCTACCTCGACGGCCAGCCGTTCTGGTGGGGCCATCTGGCCGTGCAGCTGCAGGAAGCGGATCCGATGTTGCTGCAGCCACAGGCGCTGTTGGATCATATCTGCGCCATGGCGGCGGAACGACATGATGTCGCTGCGGCGCAGGTGCGGTTGAAGATGATCAGTCGGTTGTAGCGTACGACGTTCCAGCTCCCAGGCTTCGCGGCTTACGCCGCTCATACACAAGGCTGGTGGATTGCTTGGGATGCCCCTCGCCGAGCATGGCTCGGCACTACATGCGGCGGTCTGGCCCGCTTTTGCAGTTGGGCTACGCCAATTACACTCAGCCAGCCTTCTTCTTGAACTGCGGTTGCCAGG
This sequence comes from Stenotrophomonas sp. STEN038, assembly GCF_056759895.1. Taxonomy (NCBI): domain Bacteria; kingdom Pseudomonadati; phylum Pseudomonadota; class Gammaproteobacteria; order Lysobacterales; family Lysobacteraceae; genus Stenotrophomonas; species Stenotrophomonas sp. STEN038. Next base: position 21,125 of record NZ_JBRRDW010000033.1, on the reverse strand, counting down.
TCCATATGCCTCTCCTCAACGGCTTCACGCTGGGCCAGGATTTCGACATCGAAACCGAGCTGGTACAGGCCTGCAACGAAGACCCGAACAACATCCTGGAACAGCTGGTTTTCAGCTCGGAGCTGGATTTCTGGCCCTGCTGTGAACAACTCGACAGTGCGCTGTCGCTTCGCTACGGGCCATCCGCTGCACCGGTGGTGAGTGTGCAGGGAGAGGTCTCCGTTGCCTGCTATACCTTCGCAAAGGACGCAACACGGGTTACCGCGCAGATATCCTGTGAAGGGCCGAACTACCGCTGCCATGGCTTCATCCATGCCACTACTTGCTGGCAGCCGGATTCGCGTTCGTGATTCGCTATCATCGGCGAGCGGGCGGGTACACGCCTGCGTGACGCACGCACTCGATTCCCAAGGACGATCGCTGACATGAATAGTCATTCCATGCTGCTGTGCTTGCTGCTTGCCGTTGCGCCGGCTGCTGCGGCCGATACCCCGGACGAGGCTGCCACATTGGCCATCGTCACCGCCGGCCATTGGCAGTCAGGGCAACAGCATGGTGTTTACCGGGTGCGGTTGGAGAACATGGGCTTCGAGCACGTGTCCTGTCGCGTCTGGATCGAATGGCTGAGCGCATCGGCCCCGGGAAAGCCCTTAGTGACCGTCGCAAAGCTGCCATTGGCTGAAGCATCGGACAGCTTCTGGTCGTGCCCCAACCGAAGCGGCACTGTCGTGCTGAACGACGCCACGTTGCAGCTCAATCTGGTCCATGCCTATTCGCTGGAGCCGCGTGTGTTCAATGTGGCGCTGGGCGCGCCGGGGCACTACCAGTTGCAGACCGAGGGGAGTGCATCACCGTGACGAAAGCAATTTCCCCTTCCTTCATCCTGATGAAGAGCACTTCGCGCTTGATCGGCCGCAGCCTGTTGTTGCTGGGAGTGTTGCTACTGGGCGCATGCGCAACCCGCCCCGGCCCGCTGGGCGCTTTGTCCAACATCGTGGTTACCGGCAGTGGCGTCGACAACGAGCGCGATGCGCTTCTGTGCGATGGATTCAAACCTGATGCGCAGCAGCTGCGTGTGTTCTTCCGCCATGCCGTGTTGATCACCCCGCGCCAGGAACATGATTTTTTCCTGCACGGGCCCTGCTATGTGCGCGGCACGCTCACCACCCGCTATGAGAGTTGGCACTGGGAACTACGCAACGGCGGCACCGCGCGGGTTACTTCCGCTGCGGGTGATGATTCCTTCCTGCTGGCCGATCCGCGTGAGGAATCATCGCTTGGCGATGAGTGAGGCCAGCGCCGTTCCGTAGTGCCGAGCCATGCTCGGCAGGGGCGTTACTGGTACGGCCACTGCCGAGCATGGCTCGGCACTACCGCTTCTGCTCCCTCCCTTGCGCCGCAGGCGTAGGGGAGGGTTGGGGAGGGGTTGGCTTTTGTGGCCTTTCCAGCGCTGCCGGCGTCGCGGCTTACGCCGCTCCCACAACGCTGGCGGATTGCTGGGAAAGCCTCTGCCGAGCATGGCTCGGCACTACCTTCAGTAGTCTTCTTCGGCAGCGGCTTCGCGGCCTTGCTGGCGGATCAGTGCTTCTTCGCGGGCGTCGTTGATGGCGTGACGCACGCTGTCCAGGTCCACCGCGTGCTCATCCGGGGTGAACTCGCCGGTCAACACGGTGTCCGGCAGCAGCTCGCCGGCTTGGAACAACTCCCACATTTCTTCGCCGTACCAGGTTTCCAGCAGCTCCGGAGCCCAGCGGCCAAGGTTGGCGGTGAGGTTGTTGACGTCGCGCAGCAGCATGGTGCGGGCGGCGTTGTTGCCACCGGCGCTGACCACCTGTGGGAAATCGATCACCACCGGGCCATCCGGCCCGACCAGCACGTTGTACGGCGACAGATCGCCGTGGATCAGGCCACAGCACAGCATCAGCTTGACCTGCTGCACCAGCACCGCGTGGAACTCGCGCGCCTGCTCGGCGCTGAGCTCCACCTCGCCCAGACGGGCGGCGCTGAAGCCCTCGGCATCGGTCACCAGTTCCATCACCAGCACGCCATGGAAATAGCCGAACGGTTCCGGCACGCGCACACCAGCGTCGCGCAGCTGGTACAGCGCGTCGACCTCGGTGTTCTTCCACGCCGCCTCGGCCTGCTTGCGGCCGTAGTTGCTGGCCTTGCCGATGGCGCGGGCCTCACGGCTGCCGCGCACCTTGCGGCCTTCCTGGTACTGCACGCGCTGCTGGAAGCTGCGCTGCGCCATATCCTTGTAGACCTTGGCACAACGGATCTCATCGCCGCTGCGGACCACGTAAACCGCTGCTTCCTTGCCGCTCTTGAGCGGGCGCAGGACCTCGTCGATGACGCCGTCGTCTATCAGTACCTGCAATTGTTGGGGTGTTTTCACAGTGTCTCGGTGGCTGCGGGTGGCGGCTCGATCTGCATCGAACGTGGGCCGTCCGGGTGGGATCAGGCCGGCATATTGTTGCCGATGGTACGGAAACCGGCCAGCGATGGAAGCACAGAGGGTTCAGGCTGGACAGTTGCGGTGGCACATACGCGAACGGCCAGGCGTTGAGCCTGGCCGTGGGGCTGGGGCTATTGGGGGTGATGGCGGTTTGCCCAGCAGGCTGCGCCTGCCCTCTCCCCAACCCCTCTCCCGGTGGGAGAGGGGCTCAGGTCTGCTTAGCGGCTGAGCACGCCGGGGTTCATCAGGCCCTTGGGGTCGAGCTGGGCCTTGACTGCGTCCAGCACCGCCAGCGCGGCCGGGTCGCGGCCGGCGCGGTAATCGTAGAACTTGCCCAGTTGCAGGTTGGCGGCGCCATGTGCGCGCATGGTGTCGGCGATCTGCCGCTTGAGCGTGTCCGCAGCACTGCGCGCATCGAGGTGCTCGCCCGGGCAGCCGATGCGCTCACGGTGGTCGGCATCGACGGTGCGGACGTGGAAGGCATTGTGGCTGTCCGGCCAGTAAATGCAGGGCTCGATCAGCGCGACCTGCGCACCCACGCTGGAAAGGAGGGTGCCGATGAAGATGCCGTGCTTGTCCATCGTCTCCTGCTCGCGCGCGAACAGCGCCTGCAGCGCGTTGAACATGCTGGTGGCCTTGGAATGCGGTACCAGCGCATGCACCGGTGCCCAGCGCTCGCCCTGTGGGCCCAGCATGGAGTTCCAGGCGGCAAAAGGATTGGCCGCCATCATCCTGGGGATGGAGGGTTCGATGCTTTCACCAAACTCACCCACCAGCTTGCGCGCGCGGGCGACGCGATCGGCCACCTCGGCGGCGCTGTCACCTTCCAGCGTGATGTGCAGCGAGAACTGCTCCTGGTCGACGATGTCGCGGCCCTTCACCGCCAGCTTCAGGCCGGAGATCAGGCCGCCCTTCCTGATCACGTTGCCCAGCGCCTTGACGTCGCTGGACAGCCCGGCGCGGCGCATGCGCACGCGGGTAAGCGCTGGATCGAAGGCCGCCGTTTCGCTGGCAAGGCTGTGCCGCGCAAGCACGCCAAGCGCTGCAAACAGGCCATCGGCGGTCGGGAACTGCCAGGACAGATAGTCGATATGCGTGTGCTTGGGGATGAGCTTGAGCACGATGCGGGTCTTGATGCCGAGCAGGCCGCAATCACCGAGGAACAGCCCGGTCAGGTCCGGCCCATACCAGCGGAAGAACGGCGCGGTATTGGCGGCTGCCGCCGAGCCGGTGGTGAGGATGTCGCCATTGGCGGTGACCACCTGCAGGCCAAGCACCACATCGGCCGAACAGCCGTAGCGCGCGGAGCCGTGGAACACCGCGCCCTGCGACATGCCGCCGCCGACCGTGGCGTGTGAACCAGACATCGGCCCGAAGTACGGCGTGCGCACGCCCTTGGCGTCCAGCGCGTCCTTCAGGGCGCGCCAGGTGACGCCGGCTTCGACCACCACGTAGGCATCTTCCAGATTGATCTCGACGATGCTGTCCAGCGAACTGGTATTCACCAGCACGCTTGGGCTCCGTGCAGCGGTGTAGCCGCTGGTGTAGCTCATGCCACCGCCGCGCGCGATCACCGCGACACCGGCATCGGTGAGCTGCTTGACCGCAGTGGCGAGCTGCTGTGCATCGTTCGGACGCAGCACCGCCAGCAGTGGCTGGCCCTGCGAGTAGACGTCGGTGGCGTAGTACTCAAGCTCGCTGGCATCGGTGACGATGCTGCCGCCCCAGCTGGACTGCAGCGTGGCGATGACGGCGGTTGCGGTGTCGTTGCTCATGGAAGTCCTTCAGCTCAGGCAGACAGGGCGGCGGCGCGCCCCTGGTAATCGGATTCGGCATCGGTGATGACACGCAGCGGTACCGGCAAGGCGCGCAGGCGCGCTGCCAGGTCCGGCGCGGTGACATCACGCAGCAGGTCATGCAGGCGGCTGCCGAGGCGTAGCAGTTCGACAACGTTGGCATGCACCAACGCAGGCGCAGGCGCATCTACGCGGCGGCGCGCAGCGGCACTTGGCGGCAGCCACGGCCACAGCAGATGGCGCTCGCGCTCCCATTGCCAGGCGTCGCAGAGATAGCCGCCCGCACGGTCGATGAGCGTGCTTGGCAATCCCTGCAGCAGCAAGGCCTGCTCTTCTGCGTTGAGCAGCCATGGCGAATGCAGCACGACTTCGCTGACGCGCGCACCCAAGGCATCCACCAAGGCGGGAACGTAACCAGCGGCGGCACCATGGGCTTCAATCAGCAACGGCAGATCGGCGCTGTCGCGCACTGCCTCCGTCAAGGCAGCGACCACGCTGGCGGCATCCAAGGCAACATCGCCCTCACAGGACGCGCCGTGACCAGGAAGATCCGGCAGCAGGCATGCGCTGTCATTGTCATCAAGCTGCTGCGGCACCAGCGGGCGGGTACCGGGCGCATGCAGGAGCAAGCGCAGCGGCCCCTGCCCTGCCCGCTCCCATACCGCCATGTCACCGCTGGCGGTGGCGATGATGCGTCGCTGCCAGCGGTCATTCGCCGCTGCAACCGCGCTGCCAGCAACGAAGGCCGGCTCGGCCGCCAAGGTCTGCGCCAACCAACCATCCATGCTGTCGAGCATCGCCGGAATACCTGCAGGCTCTTCAACCACCGCAACATTGTCAGGTAGACCGCGCAGACGCGGCATATGCGCCAGCAGTGGATCGCCGTGGCGGTAGACCAGCCACGACGGCATCTGCAGCTGTTGCAGCCAGAAGTGGTCGTTGTGACGGAACGCCGCCGCATAACCGGCGCGATACGTATCGCCCACGTCCAACACGTCCATCACCGTCTCGCGCGTGCTCTCGGTGGTCTGCGGCGCGATCATCATCGCAGCGTCAGCGCGGCCGTCGTACCAGGGGAAGTAGTACTTCTGTTCGCGCATGCGCGACCACAGCCAGCGCAGGTGTGAACCATCCCACTGCGGTACGAATGGCGGCAGGTAGGCGTCGCCATAGAACCCGCTCTCTTCCGGGGTGAAGGCCGCATAGCCATCAACAATCACAGCGGCGACGCGCTGTGGACTCGCCCAGGCCAACCAGGTGGCGATCAAGCCACCCGTGTGCATGCCGAACACCGCGAAACACTGCAGGCCTATGGCGTCGGCGAACGCCAGGGTAGCCGCGCCGAACTCGGCAATCGTCATCGGATTGCCGGGCAAGGCATCGGAATAGCCGAAACCCGGCGTGTCCGGCGCAATCACCGTATAGCGGTCGGCATAGCGTTGCTGCATCTGCGCCCACATCCGCGAGTTCTGCGGTGACTGGTGGATCAACAGCAACGCCGGGCCGCTGCCGGCAATACGGTAGTGCACCTGCCGTCCATTGACGGAAGCGAAGCGCCGCTGGATCTGGGTCATCCGGTTTCCTTAGAGCCTTACCAACGCCTTGCCCAGGTTCTCGCCATTGAGCAGGCCGATGAAACCGGCCGGCGCTGTGGCCAGCCCGTCGTGGATATGCTCGCGGTACCGCAGCGTGCCGGCGGCGATCATCTGCGCCAGTTCAGTGCGGCATTGCGCGAAGTCGGCCAGATGGTCGTAGACCACCAGGCCTTCAAGGCGTGCGCGCGCACCAATCACCGGCCCGAGATTGGGACCAGCCGGGCGCTCTGCGCGGTTGTACTGATCACTGAGCCCGCACAGCACCACGCGCGCATGCAGGCGCAGCAATGACAGCGCCGCTTCCAGCACAGCGCCACCGACATTGTCGAAGTAGCCGTCGATGCGGTCCGGGCACGCTGCACGCAGCGCGTTGATGAAATCCGGATCGCGATAACTGACGCAGGCATCAAAGCCGAACTCATCGGTGACGATGGCGCACTTCTGCGCGCTGCCGGCAATACCAACGACGCGGCAACCGGCCGCCTTGCACAGCTGTCCAACCACGCTGCCAACCGCGCCAGCAGCAGTGGATACCAGGATGGTCTGGCCGGCTTTTGGCTGCAGGATCTTCCGCACACCCGCCCACGCGGTGAGGCCGGGAACACCAAGCACACCGAGGAAGGTACCAGCCGGTGCCAACGTCGCATCAACCAGCGACGTGGCGTTGGCATCCAGGGCGGCGTACTCGGCCCAACCGGTCATCCCGGTCACGACATTGCCGGGCGCGAAACGACCACTTCGATCGGCGATCACCGTACCAATGCCATAACCCGGCACGACGCTGCCCAGCGGCGGGCACGGTACCGCATAGCGGCCACCGAGTTGTGCACGCAGGAACGGGTCCAATGACAACCACTGCACCTGCACCAACAGCTGGCCGTCACCGGGGTTCGGCAACGGCAGCTGCTGCGTTTCAAAGTCCTGCAGCTGCGGCAGGCCCTGCGGGATGTTCCGCAGGCAGACGGCCTGCATTGTCGTGTGCAGGCCGTCCATCATCAGAACGCGTTAATGCCGGTCAGTTCGCGGCCGATCACCAGCTGGTGCACGGTCTCGGTGCCTTCGTACGTGATCACCGATTCCAGGTTCAGCGCATGACGGATCGCACCGTGCTCGGTGGTGATGCCGGCACCGCCAAGCAGGTCACGGCATTCACGGGCGATGTCGATGGCCAGGCGGCAGTTGTTCCACTTGGCCAGCGAGACCTGCTGCGGCTGCATCTGCCCAGCGTCCTTCAGACGACCGAGCTGCAACACCAGCAACTGGCCGGCGGTGATGCGGCGGGCCATGTCGGCCATCTTGATCTGCGCGCTCTGGGTGGCGGCGACCGGGCGGCCGAACAGGATGCGTTCCTTGGTATAGGCCAGCACTTCGTCCAGGCAGGCAATCGCCGCACCCAGCGGGCCCCAGGTAATGCCGTAGCGGGCCTGGGTGAGGCAGCCCAGCGGGCCCTTCAGGCCCTTGACGTTGGGCAGGCGGTTGGCATCGGGCACGCGCACGTTGTCGAAGAACAGCGCGCCGGTGACCGAGGCACGCAGGCTCATCTTGTGCTTGATTTCCTGGGCAGTGAAACCCGGCGTGCCCTTCTCGATGACGAAACCCTGCACGCCCTCGTCGGTATTGGCCCAGACGATGGCGATATCAGCCACCGAGCCATTGGTGATCCACATCTTGGACCCGTTGATCACCCAATCGCCGCCGTCCTTCACTGCGCGGGTCTTCATGCTGGCCGGGTCGGAGCCGCCATGGGCCTCGGTCAGGCCGAAGCAGCCGATCACCTTGCCGCGCGACATGTCCGGCAGCCAGCGCATGCGCTGCTCTTCCGAACCGTAGGCGTAGATGGGGTACATGCACAGCGAGCTCTGCACCGAGACGAAGCTGCGGATGCCGGAATCACCGCGCTCCAGCTCCTGGCAGATCAGGCCGTAGCTGACGCTGTTCAAGCCGGCGCCGCCGTACTGTTCCGGCAGCGAGCTGCCCAGCAGGCCCATGTCGGCGATTTCGCCGATCAGCTCGGTCGGGAAACGCCCCTGGTCGAAGCAGTCGCCGATGATCGGCAGCACGCGCTCATCGGTGAAACGGGCAACGGAATCCTGTACAGCGCGTTCTTCCTCGCTCAGCAGCGAACGCACGTCGAACAAATCGTAGGGGTTCAGTGTCTTCAGGCTCATTACTGTCTCTGGAAGGCGCATCCGCGCCCGGAAGGTAGGGGATAAGGTAGTTCAATCAGGCCGAAAGAATTGCTGCAGCTGCACGCTCGCCCGAGGTTACGGCCGCTTCCATGCCCGGAACCTGCAGTTCGGTCTGCTCACCAGCGAAGTGGATGCGCCCGAACGGGGTGTTGGCCCAACGCAGGGTTTGCGCGAAATGGCCCGGCGAGATCTCCGAGAACGCGCCATCGGCCAGCGGATCATTGCCCCAGCTGCGGGTCTCCAACGGTAGCAGCGCGCCCTTGGACGCCGGCCGCAGCCGTTGCATGGCGTTGATAGCCCAGGCGAAGCGGGCTTCGCGGTCGAGCTGATCGGCCTGCAGGGCCATGGCGCCGTTGAGCCAGACGATCAGGCGGTTGATCTGGCCATCGGCACCGGGCACGGCAAACACGCGCTGCAGCGGGCCGTCGCCCCATAGCGACAGTGGCAAACCATCGTCTTCCCAGAACCTGCGGGTCGGCTGCAGGTGGATGGTGGTGACGGCGTTGGAGCGCCGTGCGGCCCAGACTTCCTGCTGCGCAACCGGCGGTGCCGGATCAATGACGATGCGGCTGAGCGGGCCGCTGGGCAGGGCCAGCACCAGATGCGCGGCACGGAAGCGACGGCCATCGGCGCAACGGACTTCCAGTTTGCCGCGCACGGATTCGACGCGGGTGACCTGGGCGTCGAGCAGCGGTGGCTGCGGCAGCGACGCCGCCATCGCCTCCGGCAGGGCCTGGCTGCCGCCCTGCACCCAACCAGTGCCCTTGGAGCCGAACCTGCGCAGCGCATCGCGGCGCAGTGCGTCGAGCGCACTGATCGACTGCAGTGAAGTGAAACTATTGCCGATATCCATCCACTGCAGCGCCTGTGGCGACCAGCCCTTGCTGGCGATCAGTTCTGACAGCGGGATATCCAACGAGAGATTGGCAGGGTCGCGCCAGCTGTCCACCGCCGGCAGGCCAAGCTCGGCAATCGCGGTGGCCAGCAGCATCGGCGGCAGCAGACCATGCTCGCGCCCCTGCAAGGTGTTCAGCGGGCTTTCGCCCCATGATCTGGCTGGCACCAGCGTATCGCCGATGGCCAGGCCCAGACCGGCGGCGGTCGGCAAGGCCGCGGATGGTGGCACGATGCCAACACCAACGCGCTTGGCGTGGGCGTGTACGCGTTCGTAGGCAGTGCCGACTTCAACCCCACCGATTTCAAAGCGGATGCCGTTGCGCACCACCGTCTGCAGACGACCACCAACGCGTGGATTGGCTTCCAGCACGGTGACCCGCGCACCGCCTGCTTCCAGGGCATGGGCGGCAGACAGACCAGCCAGGCCGGCACCGACCACGATGACATCGCTGGTAGGCACGTTGGCGTGCAGCATGCCCGGCAGCAGCGACAGTGCAGCCATGGCGGAAACTCCGTTGATGAAATCGCGTCGTTGCATTGGTTCTGCCTGCAAAGGTGCGGGGTTTTTGCTTCAAGGGCCGTCATTCCCGCGCAGGCGGGAATGACGATCTGCTGGTGTGTCGGTAACGCCAATCAAGCGCGGCTGGGACGGCGCAACGACCCTCCCAGCCCGCCTCACCGCTTAGAACTTGTAGCTGACCTCAATGCCGTACATACGCGGCAGCGAAGGCGTCAAACCAAAATCACGCAGGTTGGTCACCGCCAGACCGGTCAACGGCGGCACTGCCGGCACGGCGACGTAAGCATCCGGATTGATGGTGCGCTGCGCGTCTTCCAGGGTGCGGTCATTGAACGCATTGGTCACGTAGGCCGAGACCTGCAGCTGCTCGGTCGGGCGGATGCTGAAGCGGAAGTTGGTGCGGGTGGAGGCGCCGATGTACGCCAGGTTGTCGACCTGGATGTAGCGCTTGCCTTCGTAGTTGACGTCCATGTTGGCGGTGTATTCCCAGCCATTGGACAGTGCTCCGTCATACATCAAGCCCAGCGTTGCCTTGTGCTTGGGCACACGCGGCAGGGTAGCGCCGGCGGCATCGGCGGCCGGATCAGCCAGCGTCGGTGCATTGCTGCTCGAGAACAGATCGGCCTGGTCCTGGCTGATGAATTTCAGGATCTCGGCATCGGTGAACGAGTACGCCAGGCTGGCCAGCCAACCCTGCGCGAACGCCCACTGACTTTCCAGCTCGAAACCGCGAATGCGCGATTCACCGACGTTGGTGGTGTAGCTGGTGGAGAACAGCGAACCGTTCTTGCGGATCACCGGGCCGGTTTCGGTCAGCTGCTGGTTGGTCCAGTCGATCTGGTAGATATTGGCATTGACGCGCAGGGTGCCGTCCAGCCAATCGCTCTTCATGCCCAGCTCGTAGTTCCAGGCCTCTTCTTCCTTGTAGGTGTTCAAACCACGGGCGATCAGCGCGTCGCGGTCGGCTTCGCGGAAGTCGGCGCGGTAGACATCGGTGTTGAAACCACCGGGCTTGTTGCCCTTGGAGACCAGCCCGTACAGGTTGACGTTCTCTCGCGCCTGGTAGCTCAGTGTCCAACGCGGGGTGAAGCTGCTGAAGGTCTTGTCCAGCGCATACGACTGCCGGTAGGTGTTGGCACCGAGCACGCGTACATCGGTACCGCCCTTGCTGATTTCATCGCGCGCATAACGGCCTTCCAGCGAGGTGGTCCACTGCTCGTTGATACGCCAGTTGATCAGGCCGTAGAGCGCCTTGTTGACGGTCTGGTCATCCGGATTGGTCGGTATGGGCGTGACCACCTTGGTACCACCGATGGTGTAGCCGGTTAGGTCGCCGCCCCAGCCCGGCTGCGCGTTCTGCTCGTAGTAGTACGCGCCGAGCATGCCCGACACTGCAAGGTTCTGGTCGGTGGTCAGGCGGATGTCCTGCGACCAGTTCTTTACACCGCTGCTGGCGAAGCTTTCGAACGCGCCGCCATAGCCGCGGATGGCGCTGTAATCCTGATCGCTGGCAGCGTAGGTCTCGCTCTTGTTGTAGGCCGAGGTCGATGTCAGGTTCCAGCCGTTGGCGAACAGATAGTCCACCACCACGCTGGTGCGCAGCAGGTCGGTCTTGCGCCCGGAGAAGTAGCCTGCAGTCTCGAATTCCCTGGTGTTCAGCGCATAGTCCGACGGCTCCTTCAGCTCACCGCAGTAGTAGCCGCGACGACGCGATTCCAGGATCGGGTACAGGCCGAAGTGCAGGCCGCCGGTGTATTCGGGCAGGTAGCAGTTGAGGTTGTTGCTGCCCAGACGCGCGGCGGCGAAGTGCTGGTCTCGGCTCTTCTGCTTCATCACCCTTGCGGTGATGTCCAGCGAATCCGTCGGTGACCAGGCGATGGCGGCCATGCCGCTGATGGTCTCGGTGCCATTGAGGTCCTTGCGGCCCGACGCGTTGTTGTAGAACACGCCATCGTTGCCGCGCTTGTTCAGGCTGACGTCGTAACCGAACGAGCCGTCCTCATTCGCGCCCGAGTAGAACAGGCCCATCTTTTCCTGGCCATAGTTGCCCGCGCCCAGGGTGAGCTTGCCGCCCGGTGCACTGCCCGGCCGCTTGGTGATGAAGTTGACCGCACCGGAAAAGGTACGGCGACCGAAGGCCGCCGACTGCGGGCCACGGATCACTTCCACGCGCTGGATGTTCTCCAGCCCGTAGCTGGAGATATCACCTTCAACGTAGATGCCGTCGATGAAGAACGAGGCATTGGCCTCGCCCTGGATGTTGGACATGCCGCGGATCACCGGGCGGTCGAAACCACGGCCATAGCCGGACTTGAACGAGAAGCTCGGCGACAGATTGGCGATGTCGCGCACATCGGTCAGGCCCTTCTTCTCGATGGTCTGCTCGGACATGGCGGTGATCGGCAGCGGCATCTGCTGCAGCGGCTCGGACACGCCGCGCGCGGTCACGGTGATCTGGTCAAGACTTTGTACGGATTCACTACTGGCGGCCGGCGGAGCGCCCGATTCGTCGGCGGCTTCGGCCGCCGCGGTGCCTGCACACAACATCAGTGCGAGCGCGATCGAGGAGCACAGCAGGTCTGGCTTGATGGTTTTCATGGAATTCCCGACTGCAAGGTGTGATCGGTATGGATTGGGAGGATGGATGCGCCGTCTTGGGGGAGGGTTCCGTCCGGTGTTTCCGTACTTCAGTCCTGCTGTTTCGCCGCCGCGCCCTGCTTGAGCTGCTTGTAGGCGCTCCAGCTGGTGACGTTGGGCTGCACCCAGGTTTCGGGTGCGCGTGCGTATTCCGGGTAACGGCTACGCACGAGTTCCTGGATATCGGCCGGCAGTTCGCTGACCGATGCGCGCTTGTTGCCCTGCGCGATGTACAACAGGCTGCCCGGGCGCATGCCCAGCTTCATCCACGGCAACCACGGCCCGACGCGGGTCCAGCCGTAGGTGACCGGCACGCTCTTCAGCGCCGGGTTTTCCAGATCCGCGCGTGGCGCGAAGAACATGAAGTGCTCCGAGCCCATATAGGTCGGGCCACTGGATTCGGCGGGGAATTCGGCCGGCTGCAACGGGTTGGGATAGGCCAGCGGAATATTGAGGGTCAGCATCACCTGATCGCCGGCTTCCACCCATGGCAGGTGCATCGGGCGGCCCGGCGCGTTGAGCACGGTGTTGACCGGATCGTTGGCGACCTGCACGACCTCGTTGCGTTCGCCCGACAGCGGGTTGTCCCAGCTGTCGATGATCTTGCCGGTCTTCAGGTCGCGATAGAACGTGAGCTCACGCGTGTATAAGCGCCACACGCCATCGGCCTGTTTCTCGGCACGGCAGATGTTGTAGCCCTCGAAGCCCATCAGCGGCGCGGCCTTCTTGCCCGGCTCCTGCGCGAACAGGGTGCCGGCCCACCACAGGATCTCTTCCTGCTTGGGGTCCAACGAGCAACGCAGCTTGACCATCGCCTCGACGCTGCCCTGTTCGGACTGCAGATCCAGCGCTTTTGCCTGTGGCGAAAGTGCGATTGCGACAGCCAGCAAAACCGATGACATTCGAATCACGTCCAACCCCCGATTGAAATGGAGCGATGAAGCCAATGCCTTGGCCTGCTCCGGACCACGGAAGACAGGCCTGTTGACCCATCGAAGATGACATATAGCTATATCATTAGTACATTATTGTCCAATCATTTGTAGAACCTATCTCGCAGATCCCCCGGCGGCGCTGGCCGGCATGAAAACCTTGCTGCGCGGGGCACTGGCGAGACTGCGCAAGATGTTGCTTTGCAACAAAAAAGCCTCAACCACGGCCATGAAAATCGGCACTGGCTTTTTGTCCGGACATTTGAGAAATTCGGGAATCGGGGTACGCCAGCAGGACTCAGCAGCCACCACCGCTGGCACCGTGGCGCAGGTATCAAACCGCCGCTTGACCCCGACCAGACCAACATGACATATAGATATAACTTTAGAACTTGAAGCCTTCCGAGGAATCGCCATGAGCCAGCAAGCCCTGCCCCCCAGTTGGCAGCACGTGGGCCGCCACGCGGTGTTCCCTGACAGCGCGCTCGACGACACCGCACGCTTCGACTTCCTGGCCAACCTCAATGGCTACCTGGCCACCCAGCTCAGTCCCAAGGTCAAAGTCGCCTACGAAGCTCGGGTAAAACCCGCCTTCGAGAAGGAAAAGGGCCGCGCGCCGCAAACCCGCCATGAAGTGCGCAAGGCGATGGCTGGCGATGCGATCTACCAGACCTGGAGCGCCTTGCGCCGCAGCAGCATGGAGATGCGCCAGCAGGCCGGTCGCGGTCTGGTGCTCAAACAGGTGGATGCATTGATCGAGAAAACCCGCGCGCTCAACGCCAGCGACGACGGCCTGCAGCTCGATGCCTCGGTGCAGGTGCCACGCTATTCCAGCGCGGTCGACATCCACTGCATGCCCGGCGGCTACCACACCGAGCTGCTGGCCGATGACGTCTCCGCCGCGGCCAACTACGATTGCGGCATCTTCGCCACCACCGGCGGCATGCTCGGCCGTTACAACGACGGCGGCGGCCAGGCCTTGGCGCAGTGGCTGCAGGAACAGCATCCCGGGTTCAAGCCACGCCGTATCCTCGATATCGGCTGCACCGTCGGCCACAACATCGTGCCGCTGGCGCAGGCCTTCCCGGACGCGGAAGTCATCGCGATCGATGTGGCCGCGCCGATGCTGCGTTATGCGCATGCCCGCGCCCGTGCGCTGGGCGTCAACAACATCACGTTCCGCCAGGCCAACGGCGAAGCGCTGGACTATGCCGACGGCTCGTTCGACCTGATCACCACTGCCATGTTCTGGCATGAGAGCTCTTCCACGGCGATGCCGCGCAAGCTGCGCGAGATCCAGCGCCTGCTGGCCAGCGGCGGCCTCACCGCGCACCTGGAGCAGCCGCAGTACCACGGCATGGACCCCTACGAGCAGTTCATCCGCGACTGGGATGCGTACAACAACAACGAGCCGTTCTGGAGCGTGATGCACGAATACGACCTGCGCCAGATGATGACGGCGGCAGGCTTCGATGCGGAGCGCTATTTCGAAACCAAGGTCCGTGGTGTGGTTGACCGCGACATCTTCCCGGTCGCCAGCGAGAGCGGCGAAGACCACGGCCGCGCTGCGCTGTGGACCATGTTTGGAGCGTGGAAAGCATGAGCATCGATCCGATCGCCCTGGCCGGCAGCCGCGCCCGTGGCAAGCGCCCGTACTTCTTCAAGGACCCGGACGTGGAGCGCGTGCTGTCCATCGCCATGGCCATCGCCATGGAGAACGCGGTGACCCATCAGCGCCTGGATGCGCTGGAACGCCTGATCGAACAGAAAGGCCTGCTCAGCCGCGAGGAACTGGACCAGTTCCGCCCGGACCGTGAGGCCGAAGCACAGCGCACGCTGTGGATGAAGGAATACATCGCCCGGGTCCTGCGCATCGTGCAGCAGGAAACCGAGGTGTTGGAAAGCGGTGCTATGGACGTGCCGATGGAAGAAGTCATGGATGAACTTCGCGACCAGTAAGACGCAACAGCGTCGCCCATCAAAGACCACAACCAAGGAAAGCACATGACCGATCTGGCCAAGCACATGCCCGCCCTCGCCCGCCATGAGGGCGTCTGGGATGGCGTGTACCGTTACTACGATGCCAACGGCGACAAGATTGACGAGCACAAGTCGCGTTTGATCTGCCGCATCACCGACGACGACAAAGCCCCGTACCACCAGACCAACCATTACAGCTGGGCAGACGGCAAGACCGAAGTACGCGACTTCCCGACGTCCTACCTGTTCGGCCGCATCATTTTCGACAATGAGCTGATTTACGGTTGGTGCACCGAAATTCCGGAAGACGACCATCACCGAACGCTGATGCTGTATTGGCAGCGCAAGGGTGAAGACGGTCTTGAGCTGTACGAAATGATCCAGCTGTCAGATGACGGCCAGCTACGCAACCGCATCTGGCATTGGTACAAACGCGGCGTACTGGTACAGCGTACGCAGATTGACGAGAAGTTTGTGAGCCGGGATTGGCAGAAGATCAAGGGCGAGAGCTTCAACGGCGACCCGATCTGATCTGCAGATTTTGCTTGAGCCGCTCGCCCGGGCGCGGGGGGGGGGTTGGGGTGGGGGGAGGCTCCTAGCAAGCGAAGCAAACGCTTTAACGGCTCTTGAAGCTTTAGAAGCTCCCCTCATCCGCCCCTTCGGGGCACCTTCTCCCGCAAGCGGGAGAAGCAACAGCAACAGCAACAGCAACAGCGCAAGCAACTGCAACTGCCACTGCAACTGCAACTGCAACTGCAACTGCAACCAAGATGATCCACGCCGCCCATCCATCGAGGCAAGCAATGAGCAACACCCGCAGACATTTCCTCGGCAGCGCCGCCGGCCTGGCCGCACTCGGCGCCGTCGGCCCCGCCCTGCTCGGCACCTCGGCTCCCGCACAGGCAGCCATGGGCAAGGGGCCGGATGCGCTCAACGAGCGCACCGACGGCACCTACGCCACGGTTGAATTGGCCAAACCGGCCTGGACTCTTGGTCTCGTGCAATCGCGCGTGCACAGCTTCGATGCCAAGGAATGGAAGGCGGGCAGCAAGCGCAACCTGGCGCATATGCTCGAGCTCATCGACAAGGCGCATTACCACGCCAAGCCCGATCTTCTGCAGTTCCACGAGTTCCCGCTCAGCGGCTGGCGCAAGTGGACCCGCGATGAAATCCTCAAGTTCGCCATCACCATTCCCGGCGAAGAAACCGAAGCCATCGCCAGTAAGGCACGCCAGTACGGCACCTGGATCGTGTTTGGCGCCTACGCCACCGATCCGGATTGGCCGGGCCATGTGTTGTCGATCACCACGATCATGAACGACAAGGGCGAAATCGTGGACAAGCACTGGAAGGCGCGCAACCTCAAGGGTGCGTTCCCGGACTTCGAGCTGTTCACCACGACTACCTACGACGTGCTCGACCGCTACGTGGAAATGTACGGCCGCGATGCGGTGGTGCCGGTGACCCGCACGCCGCTGGGAAATATCTGCACCAGCTCGACGCAACGTGAGCCGGAGCTGTTCCGCGCAATGGCGTTCAAGGGTGCCGAGGTGTTCCTGCGCACCGCCTCCGGTGGCTTCTCGGACATGGATATCGCCGCCTGCGCGATGTACAACGGCGTCTATTCGTCCATCGTCAACAACTCGATCTCGCCGGACAACGGACCGTACTTCGATGATCCGGGCTCAGGCGGCACCGCCCTGTATGACCCCAGCGGCAAGATCGTCGCCGAGGCGCAGAGCAAGGAAGAAACCCTGGTGCTGGGCCGCGTGCCGATTGCCGAGCTGCGTGCACGCAAACGCCAGCCTGTCGTGCACATGGATCTGTTCCGCGACGTCTACGACGCCTACCAGAACGCCTATCCGCCGAACCTGTGGTCGGAGTACCTGCCTACTTCACTGGAAGATGCGGCGCGCTACATCCGCGGCAAGTCGCGCTGGAAGTAAGTTGAACCGACAACGGCGCCGCAAGGCGCCGTTGCCTCATCCAACGCCCCCCTGATTCCAGGAGCCAGGAGAAAGGCGGCTTCAAGGTGCAGCGCGCGGCCATGCCTACAGCCAATCCTACTCACGAGCAGGTGACGTGGCGTGGATCAAACTGAGCGCCAGTTCTGCAACGACGGACTCGCCAATGCCAACCGTCTTCCATCTCGGCCTGCTGCTGTGCTGGGCGGTGGTGCTTGGCTATTGGGCCATCACCGCACTGCGCGCCAAGCCGGTGACCCGCAACGAGTCGCGTACCAGGCAGTTCCTGGCGTACTGGCTGCCGTTGATCATCGCGGTACTGCTGCTGGGTCCAGGCCATTGGTTCGGCCACAGTTGGCTGCGTGAGCAGTTCGTTCCGCATTCAGTGCCGATCTACACGTTGGGTCTGCTGCTGTGTGCGGCCGGTGCCACACTCGCGTTGTGGTCGCGCTGGCAGCTGGGTCGCAACTGGAGCGGCAACGTGCAGATCAAGCAGGCGCATGAGCTGATCAGCAGCGGCCCGTATGCGCATGTGCGCAACCCCATCTACAGCGGCTTCCTGCTGATGTTCAGCGGCACCGCGCTGATGATTGGAGATTGGCGTGGGGTGATCGCCGTGGCAATCGTGTTCGCCTCGTTCTGGGTCAAGCTGCGGCAGGAGGAGCGCTTCCTCGCGGCCCACTTCGGGCCCGCTTACAGTGCCTATGCGGCACGCACCAAACGCCTGATTCCCGGTCTGCTGTAAGGCCTCAGGCGCCGCGCTCCGGGTCATCCTCACCACCGCGTCCTGCGCCGTAACCCAGCCCGGCGCCCATGCCCATGCCTGCCCCCATCCCACCCATGCCACCGCCACCGGCACCGCCTTTGCCACCACCAGCGGCGTCCCTCTCGGCGCCTTTACCTGCACCCTTGTTGCCGCCCCCGCTGCCCGCCGGACGCAACGGCCCTTGCCGGGGAATGGCGACGGCAGCCGGTATCACCTCCAGGTCCAATACGCTGCGGACGAAGTCGCGCAGTGACACCACCAGCTCGGCGGTATGGATCGGCCGGCCCTCGACCATATCGGTGGCAGCGCGCGCGGCCAGCCGCACCTGTTCCTCGGTGCCCAGCAGGATCACATCCGACAGCGCGGCCTCCACCGCATCGCGGATGCGGCGCGCCCGTTCTCCTGCCTCGCCCGGATCCGGGCTCGGCAGCAGCAGGGCACCGTCGGCGGTCGTAGTGGTCTGTCCCTGCGCCAGTTCGGCAGCACGTCGGCGCAGATCGCGCAGGTGGCTGGGGTCAACGCTGAGATCTCCTGTAAAGGAACCACCCAGCGTCTTGTAGGCTGCAATCAGGGTCTTCAGCCGCTCGTTGATCTGGCGGTTGGCCGCCTCACGCTTCTGCTGCACCGCCTGCATCACCAGCAGGCGGATGCCCACGCCGATCAGGGTGATGATCGCCAGGCCCAACAGCGTCGACAGCAGGCCCTGCCAGGAACTGAAATCCAGACCACGCATCCGCGCACCCGTTGCTGCAGGCGCACATGCGCGCCGGAGCCTTCATCGTACCGGCAGCATGCCCATCCCCACCAACGGCACAGCCACTGGGGCCGGCGGACGCGGTATCGTGTCGCCCTCTTCTTGTCCTAGAACCCGCCGATGCCCAGCACTTCTTCCGCCCCGGCCAGCGCCCCCTCACACAAGCTGGAACGCGCGCTCAAGCCGCGCCAGCTGATCATGATGGGGCTGGGCAGCGCCATCGGCGCAGGTCTGTTCCTGGGCTCGGGTGTGGGTATCCAGGCCGCCGGGCCGGCCGTGCTGATCTCCTATCTGGTGGCCGGCACCCTGGTCATCATCATGATGCACGCCATGGGCGAGATGGCCGCCGCGCGGCCGGCCAGCGGTGCCTTCTCGGTATACGCAGCCGACGCCCTCGGTGCCACCGCCGGCGCCACCGTGGGCTGGCTGTGGTGGGCGCAGCTGGTGGTGGTGATCGCGGCCGAATCGGTTGGCGCCGCCGGCCTGCTCAGTACGGTCTGGCCGCAACTGTCGGTACCGCTGACCTCGCTGACGTTCATGCTGGTGTTCACTGCGATCAACCTGCTGGGCGTGCGCAATTTCGGTGAGTTCGAGTTCTGGTTCGCCATTCTCAAGGTAGGCGCCATCGTCGCTTTCATCCTGGTCGGCATCGCCCTGCTGCTGGGCCTGCTGCCGAACGTGCCCTCGCCCGGCCTGGCCAACATCACCGGCCACGATGGCTTCATGCCCAAGGGCCTGGCCGGCATCGGCGCGGCGCTGTTGGTGGTGATCTTCGCCTTCGGCGGCACCGAGATCGTGGCCGTGGCCGCGGCTGAAACCCAGGACCCCGAGCGCAGCCTGGCCCGCGCCATCCGCACCGTGGCCTGGCGCATCCTGGTGTTCTACATCGGCTCGATCGGCGTGATCATCGCGGTGGTGCCTTGGAACAGCGAAAGCCTGAAGTCACCATTCGCCGCGGTGCTGCAGGTCGCCAATATCCCCGGGGCCGCCACTGCCATCACCCTGATCGCAGTGATCGCCCTGCTGTCGGCGCTGAACGCCAACCTCTACGGCGCGTCACGGATGATCTATTCGCTGGCAGAACGGGCTGAAGCGCCGCGCTGGCTGGGCCTGACCAATACCCGCCAGGTACCGGTAGTGGCCGTCCTGGCCAGCGTGCTGTTCGGCTTCGTCGCCACCGTGCTGGAACTGATCTACCCGGACAAGGTGCTGCCGGTGCTGCTCAACGTGGTCGGCTCGACCTGCCTGCTGGTGTGGACCATCACCCTGGTATCGCAGCTGATCCTGCGCCGTCGGGCCGACCGCCTGGGTACGCCGCTGCCGTTCCGCATGGCCGGCTTCCCCTACCTGACGGTGCTGGCGCTGGCGATCCTGGCGCTGATTTTCGCGCTGTTGCTGGCCACCCCGGAAACCCGCCTGCAGTTCCTGTCGATGGCCGCCTTCACCGCTTTCATCGCGCTGTGCAGTGGCCTGGCAAGGAAGTCGCAGCGCGCCTGACCGTGCCAGAACAGGCTGTTCGCCCGCCTACGACCATGGCGGGCTTGTTTTAACGCGAAACTAACGGCAGGCTGCGCCCATCCGAGGCCAGTCATGCCAACCCCAGACCCCCGCGTAGACGACTACATCGCCAATGCCGCCGCTTTCGCGCAGCCGATCCTGCACGAGATCCGCCTGCGTGTGCACAGCGGTTGCGCGACGGCTGAGGAAGCCATCAAGTGGGGCATGCCTGCGTTCCTGTACAAGGGCAAGCTGCTGTGTGGCATGGCCGCGTTCAAGGCGCACGCCACGTTGGGTTTCTGGCAACGCGAGGCCGGCAGCGGCGATGACTCGGCCATGGGCCAGTACGGCCGCCTGCAGTCAACAACCGACCTGCCCGGCAAACGCGAATTCACAACCCAGCTACGGGCCGCCATGCAACGTATCGATGCAGGCGTAACCCGCCCCAAAGCGGCCCCGCGCGCGCCGCTGCCAATGCCCCCGGCGTTCGCCGAGCCGCTGGCTGGTGCAGCAGTCGCCAAGGCACACTTTGACGGTTTCAGCCCCGGCTACCAGCGCGACTATCTGGAATGGACAGGTGAAGCCAAACGCGACAGTACCCGCCAGCAGCGGATCGCCCAGGCCATCGAGTGGTTATCCGATGGCAGGCACCGCGGTTGGAAACATGAGAAGCATTGACGTGGACCGCGCCAGCGATTCCACTTGCCGCAAACATCCCCCCATCAGTCCTGTTGCTACGCCATGATCGACCTAGAAGACCTCATCCAGCGCTCCATCGACCCTGAGTCCGTCAGGCTGGAAGGCACCCTGACAAACCCGCCGTCGTTCGGCGTATACGCCATCGAGAACATCGATGACGGCAGTACCCATTACCGCTTTGGCAATCACCCGGTGCGCAAGCAGGAACTGGAGGACAAGTTCGGCAGCGCCGAGCTGGAGTACCTGTTCCTCAGCCGCGAAGACGCCGCTGCATTGACCGCGGCCCTGAATCGTCCCGAAGCGGACTGAGCAGGCCGAGGTAATGCCGAGCCATGCTCGGCTGGGGCATTCCCGAGTAGTGGGGGGGGGGGGGGGGGGGGGGGCGGCGGGGCCGGGGGGGCGGGCGCCGGCCCGCATCGCGGCAGGGCGGGCGGACGCCGGGGC